>NZ_BAAHXI010000048.1:0-32544 GCF_054656955.1 Deferrisoma palaeochoriense | reverse complement strand
CGCTTACCGACGAGGGGTGCGGTATTCCCCCCGAGGTGCAGACCCGGATTTTCGAGCCATTCTTCACCACCAAGGAGGTGGGGAAGGGAACCGGGCTCGGCCTGGCCGCGGTGCACGGGATCGTCAAACAGCACGGCGGGACGATCCGGGTTTCCTCGGTGGTGGGGCGCGGGACCACGTTTCGCGTGTACCTCCCGTTGGCTGTGCGGGCGGAGCGGGTGGAGGGACGAGTCGGCGCCCGGGAGACGATGCCCCGTGGACGGGGGGAGCGGATCCTGGTGGTGGACGACGAGCTCGAGGTGGCGGATTTCCTAGCCCAGACCCTGGAGACCTTGGGATACCGGGTCGAGGCGGTGCTCTCGGCCGAGGAGGCCTGGCAGCGGTTCTCGCGCTCGCCCGGGGCCGTGGATCTCTTGATCACAGACCAGACCATGCCGGGAATGACGGGGCTCGCCCTGGCCCGGCGGTGTCGGCAGCAGCGGCCGGATCTTCCCGTGGTGCTGTGCACAGGGTACGCCTCGGCGGTAACAACCGAGGAGCTGGCGGCGGCCGGGGTCGCCGTGCTCCTGGCCAAGCCGGTGTCGCCGCGGCAGCTTGCCGCCGAGGTGCGCCGGGTGCTCGACCGGGAGAATGGGGCGTAGGTGAGGCGCGGTTCTGTCTTCGGAGCCAAAGAAAACGGCCCGCCGCGGAAAACGCGGCGGGCCGTTTGGTCTTGGTGGCGGTGCAGGGACTTGAACCCCGGACTCGGCGGATATGAGCCGCCTGCTCTGACCAACTGAGCTACACCGCCGGAAGGGGCGCTTTATATATGCAGGCGGCCGGCCCTGTCAAGGTGCCGCACCGCCGGAGCCGGTCACGGCAGATCGTAGGCCAGGAGCCGGTGCCGCTCTTTGCGGAACAGGGTTCCCTCGGTCTGGACCAGAAGTGCGTAAAACCGCTTTCCCCCCGCCGTGGGGTCCCAATCGATGTCCACGAACGCCCCCGGCACCTTGGGCCCCTCGGCCACCGGCACGAGGGTGAGCCCGTCCCACTTCCACAGGAGCGCCTGGCCGTGGGAGAACGCGGCCACCCGCTGGAACACCCGGCTCAGGGTGCCGTGGTTGCGGAACAACACGAACTGGGGTTCGGTGCCGGCGAGGCGCGAGAGGGTCCGGCCGTGGACCCGGTAGTAATCCTCGTCCTGGTAGTCCCGCACCCGTTCCTCGCCGCGGAGGGCCACCCGGCTCCCCTTGACCGGGTCGGCGCTCTCGAACAGTTCGGTGCCGGTGCCGTCGTACAGGCGCAGCCGGTCCGACTGGGTCGTGACGGCCCAACCCGGGGTGTCCGGGCCGAGGGACACCGGATCCAGGTTCACGGGCAGGGCCGCCTGCGGCAGTTCCAAGACGTCCCCCGGCTCGTAGGCCGCCCCCGTCCATCGAAGCCGCCGGAACGAGCCGTCGAAGAGATCCTTTCCGACGCCCGGGCGGGCCACGACGGCTTCTGGTTTCGGCCGGGGCCAGGCCTTCACGGCCCCCGAGATGCGTTCTCCCTTGGAGGCAAGGGCCGAGCCGAACCACTCGAGGGCCTGGCTCACCGGATGGGTGCCGTTCATCCCCGCCACGAACACCTCGGGTTTGCCGTTTCCGTCGAGGTCGGCCGCCGACACGAGGGCCGGCCGGATGCCGGGGGGCACGGGCGTCTCCCAGAGTTTCACGAAGGTCTGCCCGGTGTCCCGGTACGCGGTGAGTCCGTCCCCGGTGAGGACCAGGATCTCGGTGGTCCCGTCCCCATCCACGTCGGCGGCCGCGAGACCGAGGGCGTCCCCGTCCACGGCGGAGCCGACCCGGGGCGAGGCGAGGGGGTTGGTGGCCGGCGCGACGGCGGAGGGGGACGCCGGGCTGGGGGCCGTCGTGGACGGCTCCGGGGCCGCGGGAACCGGCGACGGGGAGGGGGAGGGGCGGGCCTGCACGTGGCGCAAGAGGTGCTGCCGGAGTTCCCCGGCCACCGCCTCCAGGGCGCCGAGAAGCTCCTCCGGGGCCTTGACCGTGCGGTACGACCGGGTCCCCTCGGCCGTGGCACCCTCCGGGGGGACGAGGGCGGCGTCCAGGCTGTAGGTGGGACCGAGCCGGGTCACCGTGGTTCGGACCGTCCAGTCCTCGGGCCGGGCTTCGTGCGCCCGGGTCACGGTGTAGCCGGGGCCGTCGAGCCGGCTTGCCAGGGCGGCCTCGAGACCGGGCTTCAGGGCGTCCAGGTCGGGGGCGTTGTAGATCTCGAACGGGAGTACCACCAGCCGGTCGGCCGCCATGGCCGGGCGAACCACCAGGGGGGCGGCGACCAGGACGAGCGCGAGGGTGAGCGGCAGCAGTCGGGGGCGTAGGACCATGGGCGAACGACCGTCCTTTCCGTGGAAGGGGGCGAGGGGGGGCGGTCAAGCCGGAGGAAACTCCCCCTCGTCGGCGAAGCTGTAGTAGCGCCCGTCCCCGAGGACCACGTGATCCAGGACCCGGATCCCCAGGAGCCGGCCGGCCTCCCAGAGCCGGCGGGTGAGGTCCCGGTCGTCGGCGCTCGGGGTCGGGTCGCCGCTCGGATGGTTGTGGGCGAAGATCACGGCCGAGGCGGCCTCCCGCACGGCGGCCCGGAACGCCTCGCGGGGGTGCACGAGGCTCTGGGTGAGGGTGCCCTCGCTCACCCGTTCCTCCCGTAGCAGGCGGTTCCGGGCGTCCAGGAGGAGGCAGTAGAACCGTTCCTTCTTGACCTCCCGCAGTCGGCCGGAGAAATGCTCGAACACCTGCCGGCTCGCCCGGAACGGCTCCCGTGCGGCGAGCCGACGGGAACCCATGCGCCGCCCGATCTCGAGCGCCGCCATAACGGCCGCCGCCTTGGCGGGCCCCACCCCGGGATGCCGGGCGATCTCGGCGCCGGCCGCCTGGGCGAGGCCGTCCCACGAGCCGCCGAAGGCGGCCCACACCGCCCGCGCCAGGTCCAGGGCCGAGGCGCCCCCGGTGCCCGTGCGAAGCAGGATGGCGAGGAGTTCCGGGTCGGTGAGGGCGTCGGCGCCCCGGGCGAGAAGCTTTTCCCGGGGCCGGTCCTCCTCCGGCCAGTCGCGGATGCCCGATCCCATCGGCACCCCCTTGGATGGGCTCCCGGACGGAGACGTTACCGGATTCTAGGAGGGGGGGAAACCGGGTGTCAAACCGCGTCCGCGGTTCCGTCGGGCTCCCCGGAGAGGGCCCGCCGGTACGCGCGAAGCCCCCGACGGGCCGTGCCCGCCAGCCCCAGGGCCAGGTCGCGGCAGGCCCGGCGGAACTCCGCCGGGTCGGCGGGCACGCCGAGCACCAGCGTGCGGCCCTTTCGAAGGGCCCGCAACGGACCGGCGTTGGCGGTACCGGTCGGGAACTCGGCCTGGGCCGGCACGAGGATCGCGTCGGCAGCCGGGATCGCGTCGCCCAGTTTGCGCAGGAGGGTTTCGGGCGCCTCGGCGATGTCCACCACCGAGATCCGAAGGCCCTCGGCCAGGCGCCGCAGGAACGCCAGGTGCTCCGGCGGGAACCCCTGGGTGACCAGGGCCAGGCGCCGGACGCGCTCGAGGCCCAACCCCTTTCGCACCGCGTGAAGGTGGGCGACCACATGCGCCCGCAGGTCCCGGGCGAAGGGGCGGCCACTCCGGCGGAACCGCCGGGCGTGGTGCCAGGCGTGGAGCCCCACCGCGGCCTCGAGCCACCGGCGCCCCGCCGCGGCCCGCGCCACCTTGCCCAGGCTGTAGAAGCGCACGTGGGCCCGCACCACCTCCCGCTGGAGTTCGTGAGCGGTGAACCGCGCCGGTTCGAACACCACATGGTGGCCGTCGTAGAGGTCCCACCGTCGGGTCAGGAGCCTGCCCTGGGCGGCCATGTCGTCGTAGAGGCCGGTGCCCGGAGTAGGAGTGAGGACGAGGAACTGCACCGTTTCGATCCCGGCCTCCCGGGCGAACCGGACGGTTTCGCGCACCGTGGCCGGGTCGTCCGTGTCGGCCCCGATGACGAACATGCCGTGGACCCAGATCCCCTCGTCCCGGAACGTGGCCACGGCCCGGCGAATGTCTTCGACGGTCTGTCGCTTGTCGTAGGCGGCGAGCGTCTGCGGGTTCACCGACTCGAGCCCGACGAACACGCACCAGCACCCCGACCGGGCCATGAGGCGCACGAGCTCCCGGTCGCGGGCGAGGTCCACCCGCACCTGGGCCGACCACTCGAGGCGCAGATTCCGTCGGAGGATCCCCTCGCAGATCTCCCGGGTGCGGCCCCGGTGGGCCGCGAAGTTGTCGTCGCAGAAGAACACGTGGTCGGTGGTTCGGGCGTAGGCCTCCAGGTCGGCAAGCACCCGTTCGGCCGATTGGAACCGGTACCGGGCCCCGAACATGGGGATCACGGAACAAAACCGGCACCGAAACGGGCAGCCCCGGCTCGTGGACACCGGGGTGACCCGCCGGCCGTTCCAGTGTTCCACGAGGGAGAAGTCGGGGGTGGGCAGGCCGTCGAGGTCCTCCAGGAGGGGCCGGTCGGGCGTATGGACCACGCGGTCGCCGTCCCGGAAGGTGAGCCCGGGGATCCGCCCGAACGGCCGGCCGGCCGCGAAGGCCTCGATCAGGTCGGGCACGGCTTCGTCCCCCTCGCCCCGCACCACCGCGTCGGCGTGGGCCAGGGCCTCGTCCGGGAGGAACGTGGGGTGGGGGCCCCCCAGGAACACGAACTTCCCTAGGGCCCGAGCCCGGTCGGCCCACTCGTAGGCCCGGGCCGCCGTGGTGGTGAGGCTCGAGATCCCCACGGCATCGGCCCACCGCAGATCGTCTTCGGTGAGCGGCCGGACCTCTTCCACCACCACCCGGGTTTCGTGGCCCCGATCCCGGAGCAGGGTCCCCAGGAGCACCGGGCCGAGCCGCGGCAGCCGGATCCGGCTGAACACGTGGGGCCGAGGGGGGCGGGGTTCGACGAACAGGATGCGCATGCCCAAGACCTCCTTCGATGTGATACCAAGGTGCCTTCAAGCAGACACCCAGCCCGAAGCCCGGCAAGGGGCCTGGTTCCGTCCGTGCGTGAGTGCGGCATCCGGCTACTGTAGGAGCCACGCCCGGCGCTCCACCAGGCCCCCTGCCGGGCCGAATCAGGAAACGGTAGCTTTGAACGTAACTTGGTATGAAACGACGTTTGCGGGAGGATAGCCCTGCGGGGGGAAAAGTCAACCCATGTTTTGCCAGACGGCCTCGTACACGAGTTTGAGGGGGACGTCGTGGCGCCGGGCGATCGCGAGGCAGTCCTCGTACTCGGGGGCGCGCTGGAAGACTTCGGTTCCCTTCCGGCCGACCTTGACCCGTACGGGGCCCCAGGGGGTTTCGGCCGTGGTCCAGGTGCGCTCGAGGCAGGCCCGGGACCAGCGGCTCTTTCGCACCCCGAGGGTGGTGGTGTGGCGCCAGAACGCCTCCTCCACCGCCGGTTCCCGCTCCGGGGGGCAAATGGCCGCCACCAGGTGGGCCGGCCGTCCCTTCTTCATCAGGATCGGGGTGATCCAGGCATCGAGCGCCCCGGCCTTGAGGAGCGCGCCGATCACGGGCCCGAGGAGCTCCCCCGGGATGTCGTCGAGGTTCGTTTCGAGAAGGACCACCTCGTCGCCGGCGACGGTGTCCCGGCGGCCCAGCCACACCCTCAGGCAGTTGGGCCGGTCCTCCAGACGGGTCGTGCCGAACCCGGTCCCCACGGCCTCCAGGGCGAGGGCGGGTGCCGGGCCGAAGCTCCCGGCCAACCCGGCGGCCAGGGCCGCACCCGTGGGCGTCACCGTTTCCATCTCGGCCTCGACCCCGCGGACCGGGACCCCTCTGAGCAGTTCCAGGGTGGCCGGCGCCGGGGAGGGCAGCACCCCGTGGCTCGATCGGATCTGTCCCCGGCCCAGGGGGAGGACCCCGCAGGAGACGGAGTCCACCCCCAGGGCGTCGAGCCCGGCGGCCGCGCCCACCAGATCCACCACGGTGTCGGCGCCCCCGATCTCGTGAAAGTGCACGTCTGCCGGATCGACCCCGTGGACCCGGGCCTCGGCCCGGGCGAGCCGGTCGAGGAGGTCGAGGGCCCGGTCCCGGACGCCTGGGGGGAGGTCCGCCCCCGCGATCGCCCGCCGCAGTTCCGCGGCGCGACGGTGGGGCGGCTGTTCGGGCGGTTCGACCCGCACCCGAAGGGCCCGGCCCCGAAGCCCGTGGGAGGTCACCTCGGGAAACGAAACTTCGATTCCGCGCACGCCGGCCAACCGGGTCGAGGCGATCGCCCGCCGGATCTCCTCCGGGTCGGCCCCCGCGTCCACGAGCGCGGCCAGGAACATGTCGCCGGCGATGCCGTTCCACGGGTCGATATGGAGGTGGCGTGCCATGGGATCTCCGGATCACGGGGGAAGGGAGCGGACCCAGTGTACGATTTCGATCGGGCGAGGCAACCCTTCGCCCGGCAAAAGCCGTTTCGGGTTCGCTTGACACCACACGGGCCCTATGTTTTCTTACGCCGGGTTTCGTGCCCCGCGAGGGGCGTTTTTTCCACGGGGAGTTTTTCCGAAGAAGGGAGGAAGCCATGGCCGCAAAGATCATCCAGGGAGGCCCCATCGCCGAGGAGATCCGGGGAGAGCTCGCCCGCGAGGTGGAGGCCCTCAAGGCCAAGGGGATCGTGCCGAAGCTCTCGGTCGTGCTGGTGGGGGACGACCCCGGGAGCGTCTGGTACGCCCGCAACAAGGTGAAAACCGGGGAGAAGGTCGGGGTGGTGGTGGAGGTGAACGAGCTGGCGGCCGACACCCCCGAAGCCGAGGTGGTGGCCTTGGTGGAGAAGCTCAACGCCGATCCGGACGTCCACGGCATCCTGGTGGAGTTGCCGCTTCCCGGCCACATCGATAAGGCAAAGGTGATGAACGCGATCACCCCGGCCAAGGACGTGGACGGGGTGACCGCGGTTAACCGCGGCTACGTGCTCGGGGGCCAGGAGGACCTGGCGCTCGTGCCGGCGACTCCGCTTTCGTGCATTGAGCTCATCCAGCGTTCGGGGGTGGAGCTCAAGGGCCGCCGGGTCACGGTGGTAGGCCGGGGCGACACGGTGGGCCGGCCCCTGGCCATGCTCCTTCTCCAGAAGGGCCGGGACGCCACGGTCACGGTGTGCCACTCCCGCACCAAGGACCTCGCCGGCGCGTGCCGGTGGGCCGAGATCCTGGTGGCCGCCGCGGGGGCGGGCCCGGACCATCTCATCAAGGCCGACATGATCGCGCCGGGCGCCGTGGTGATCGACGCGGCGATCAACGAGAAGCCCGACGGTTCGATCACGGGCGACGTGGACTTCGAGGCCGCCAAGGAAGTGGCGAGCGCCATCACCCCGGTGCCCGGCGGGGTGGGGAGCCTGACCACCACGATCATCCTTTCGAATACCATCAAGGCCCTGAAGCTCCAGAAGGGCCTGTCCTAACAACGGAGGGGAGGAGCCATGTCCATCTACGCGAAGAGCCTAAACGAGTACCTGGCCGAGGCCGCGAGCAAGAGCCCGACCCCGGGCGGGGGAAGCGTGAGCGCGGTGGTGGCGGCGAACGCCGCGGCCATGGTGAGCATGGTGGCGAACCTGACGATCGGGAAGAAGGGGTACGAGGAGGTCCAGGACCTCGCCAAGGAGATCGCCGACGGCTGCGCCAAGGCGATCGAGGACCTGAAAACCCTGACCGCCCGGGACATGGAGGCCTTCGAGATCTTCATGAAGGCCTGGCGGATGCCCACCGACACCGAGGAGCAGCACAAGGCCAAGGATGAGGCCATGGAGAAGGCGGCCCAGAACGCCTCCCAGGTGCCCCTGGAGATCTGCAAGGTGTGCCTGGAGATCCTCAAGATGGCGGCGAAGCTCGCGCCGGTGGGGAACAAGGGCGCCATCTCCGACGTGGGCGTGGGTGCCTACATCGCCGAGGCGGCGCTGCGGGCCGCGATGCTGAGCGTTGACATCAACCTGCCCTCGATCAAGACGGCCTCGTTCAAGGAGATGCTGGTGCGGGAGCGGGCCCGCCTCTTTGTGGAGGCCGAGGAACTGAAGCTCCAGGCCCTGGCCGACGTGAAACGCCGGCTCTAGGTCGAGCGGCCGGGAGTCTTCCGGACAAATAACGGCGGCCCGGGATCGCGTTCCCGGGCCGCCGCTTTCGTTTGGCGGGCGAGCGCCCGCGGACGGAGGGACGGCGACCGAGGTTTACGAGGCCGCGGCCCGGAGCGCCTGGTCCAGATCCTCCAGAATGTCGTCGATGTGCTCGATGCCCACCGAGAGCCGGATGAAATCCGGGCTCACCCCGGCGGCCTCCTGCTCCTCCGGCGTGAGCTGGGAGTGGGTGGTGGAGGCCGGGTGGATCGCGAGGCTCTTGGCGTCGCCGATGTTCGCCAGGTGGCTGAAGAGCTTGAGGTTGTCGATGAACCGCTTCCCGGCCTCGAGCCCGCCCCGGATGCCGAACCCTACGAGTGCCCCGAAGCCGCCTTTCAGGTATTTCTTGGCCAAGTCATGGGTGGGGTGGCTGGGTAGACCCGGGTAAAGAACCCAATCCACCTCCGGATGATCCTCCAGAAACCGTGCTACGGCCAAGGCATTCTCGCAGTGCCGCTCCATGCGCAGGTGCAGGGTTTCGAGCCCCTGGAGAATCAGAAAGCTGTTGAACGGCGACAGGCACGCCCCGGTGTCGCGAAGAAGGATGGTGCGCGCCCGGATCACGTAGGCGGCCGGGCCCACGGCGTCGGCCCACACCACGCCGTGATACGATGGGTCGGGTTCGGTGAACATGGGAAAACGGCCGGAGGCCTTCCAGTCGAACCTACCGCTGTCGACGATAACCCCGCCGATGCTTGTTCCGTGGCCTCCGCAAAACTTCGTGAGGGAGTGGACGGCCACGTCGGCGCCGTGGTCGAACACGCGGCAGAGGTAGGGGGTGGCCACCGTGTTGTCCACGACGAGCGGAACCCCGGCTTCGTGAGCTACCTTCGCGATCGCCTCGAGGTCCGGCGTGTCGAGGCGCGGGTTCCCGATGGTTTCCACGAACACGCACCGGGTTCGTTCCGTGATCGCCTTGGCGAAGTTTTCCGGATTGGAACCGTCCACGAAGGTTGTTGTTACCCCGTACCGGGGCAGAGTGTGGAGGAAGAGGTTGTACGTGCCGCCGTAAAGGCTCGCGGAGGAGACGATGTGGTCCCCTGCCTCGCAGATGTTCAGGACGGCATAGGTGATTGCGGCCGATCCCGAGGCGGTGGCCAGAGCGCCCACGCCACCCTCGAGATGCATCATGCGCTTTTCGAGAACGTCGGTTGTGGGATTCATGATCCGGGTGTAAATGTTTCCGGTCGCCTCCGGCGGGAAGTCCGTGGGCCGGAGACCCTCCTGAGAAAGATTGAGACGGGGGGCCCACACCTCGGGCTTGAGGGAAAAGAGGGACGCGGCGTCCTGTGTGTCCTGGAACACGTAGCTCGTGGTTTGGTAAATGGGAACGGCACGGCTACGGGTGGCCGGGTCGGGCGACTGCCCGGCGTGAACGGCCAGGGTTTCCGGTTTCCACGACATGGGGCGCTCCTTTTGGTTGTTGAGTGATCGAGGTCGCCAATGAGTATCCGAGATGTCCTCCGACGTCAAGGGAAATGGGTGGGGCTCGTGTGGGTTTTCGCGGCGGTGTGCGCGGCGACGGTGGCGGGAGCGGCCGATGCCGACCGGGCGGCCGAGCACCTGCGGCGGGCCGAGGCGTACCGGGCCGAGGGTAAGCTCGCCGAGGCGGAGATCGAACTGCGCGCGGCGGTGCAGGCCGACCCCGCCAGCGCCCCGGCGCACCGGGCCTTGGCCGAGGTGTACCTGGCCCGGGGGGACGGCGCCGCCGCGTTCCGGGAGTTCCGGGAGGTCGTGAGCCTCGATCCGTCGGACGGGGAGGCCCGGCTTCGGGTGGCCGGGTTCTACCTGGCGGGGCGCCGGTTCGCGGACGCGGAGGAGCACGCGGCCAAAGCCGCGGAGCTCCTGCCCGACCGGTTCGAGCCCTGGGTCGTTTTGGGCCGGGCACGGGCCGGCCAGAAGAAGTGGGACGCGGCCACCGAGGCGTTGGAAAAGGCCCTGGCGAAGAACCCGGACGCGGAGGCCCTGTGGGTCGAGGCGGCCCGGATCCGGCTGGCCGCGAAGGACCCGGAGGGCGCGGAGCGCTTCCTACGCCGGGGGCTCGACCGGGTGCCGCCTTCGGCGCGCCTTCGGGTGGCGCTCGCGAACCTCTTGGCGAGCCGAAACCGGACCGACGAGGCCGACGCCATCATGGAGGAGGTGCGAAACCTCGCGGAGGGGAACCCCGACCTCCTCGAGGCGGTGGCCGTGTACCGGCTGCGCCGGGGCGACCGGGAGGGCGCGGAGTCCGTGTTGCAGGCCGCCTTGGACGAGGCCGGTGAGGATCCCAAGGCCCGCCGCCGGGCGCTGGCCGCCCTGGCCGGGTTCTACTCGGTCACCGGGGATCTCGCCCGGGCTCGCCGGACCCTGGAGGAGCTCCAGACGCTGGCGCCGGACGACCCGGCGGTGCTCCTTAGGCTTGCAAACGTGTACCTCCTGGCGAACGAGCCAGACCGGGCCGAGCCCCTGATCGGGAAACTCCGGGAGAAGGCCCCCTCGGACCGCAACGTAAGGCTTCTGGCCGCCCGGCTCGATCTGGCCCGCGGGCGGGTGGCCGAGGTGCGCGAGGCGCTGGAGGCCCTGGTGGCCGAGGCGCCCGACTCGGTGAACGGCAATCTCTTCCTGGGCAAGGCCTACGCCATGGAGCGCCGCTGGGAGGAGGCCCGGGAAGCCTACCGCCGGGTGGTCGCCGAGGTGCCGAACCACTACTTCGCAAACCTCGACCTGGCGAAGGTGGCCCTGGAGCTCCGGGACCCGGGGGAGGCGCGGGAGGCGGCCGAACGGGTGCTCGGCGTGCGGCCCGACGACCCCGTGGCCCGGGAGATCCGGGCCACCGCGCTCCTCCTGGGGGGGGACGCGAAAGGCGCGGAGGCCGAGTTCCGGTCACTCTTGAAGACGAGGCCCGGTGACCCTCGGCTCTTGCTGCGGTTGGCCCAGAGCCTGGAGGCCCAGGGCCGGGGGGAGGAGGCGTTGGGGGTGTATGAGGAGCTCCGGTCCAAGGCGCCGGCCGCCGTGGAGCCGGTTCTGCGGGAGATGGCCTTGCTCGACCGGTTGGGCCGCCACGACCGGGTGCGCGAGGTGGGGGAGGCGTTCCTGCGGGTAAACGGGGAGGTGCCGCGCGTTCTCAACGCCCTGGCCGTTCACGCCACGAGCCGGGGCGAGCCCGACGCGGCCGAGGCGTACCTCAAGCGGAGCCTGGCGGCCGACCCCTCCTCGGCGGAGACCCGGGAGCTCCTGGCGCGGCTTCGGATGGCGCAGGGGCGGGTGGAGGAGGCGGTGGCGGCGCTCGAGGAGGCGCTGCAGGGGGAGCCCGACCGGGTCTCGAGCCTCCTCCTGCTCGCGACGATCCGGGACGGCACGGGCGCAAAGGAAAAGGCCGAAGCGCTCTACCGCAAGATCCTCGCCCTCGCTCCCCGCCATCCGGTGGCCGCCAACAACCTGGCCATGATCCTGGCCGAACGCGACGAGACCCTGCCCGAGGCGCTGCGGCTGGCGGAGATCGCGGCCGAGGAGGCCCCCGACAACCCGTTCACGGCCGACACCCTGGGGTGGGTGCTCTACCGCCAGGGCGCCTACGAGCGGGCCCGACGCCAGTTCGAGGCGGCCCGCAAAAAGCTCCCCGGAAACCCCGAGGTGGCCTACCACCTGGGGGCGACCCTGGCGAAGCTCGGGGACCGGACCCGGGCCCGGGCCCTCCTGGAGGAGGCCCTGGCAGCCAAGGAGAAGGGCCTCTGGGCGTTCGACGCGGGCCAGCTGCTGGAGGAGCTCAAACAAGCCGGGGAATGACGGGGCCGTCGACCGCGGACCGTAGGCCGTGGACCGAAGTCCAAAGGAGCGAGCCATGAAGGCAGAAGAAGCGCGAGCGGGGCGGGTGTTCGTGCTGCGCCTGGAGGACGGCGACCGCCTGCCCGAGGCGATCGAGCGGTTCTGCGCCGAGGCAGGGGTCCAACGGGGCGTGTGCTGGATGGTCGGTGGCGCGGGGGCGGGGCGGCTCGTGGTAGGGCCCGAGACCGGGGACGCCCGGCCCATCGTGCCCATGGTGGCGGGGCTCGACGGCGTGCACGAGGCGGCGGCCGTGGGCACGATCTTTCCCGACGACGAGGGTGCGCCCCGGCTCCACATGCACGCGGCCCTCGGCCGGTCGGGCCGCACCGTGACCGGGTGCGTCCGGCTGGGGGTGGAGGTCTGGGAACTGGGGGAGGTGGTCCTCCTCGAGATCGAGGGGAGCTCGTCCCGGCGCCGGCCAGATCCCTCCACCGGGTTTTCGGTGCTGGTTCCCGGCGGCGGGGCCCCCGCGGGTTAGTTCACCAGCTCCTCCGCCCCCTCGTCCGCGAGCCCCGCCCGCACGAGCAGCATGTACTGGGCGAGCTGCTCGTGGAGGAACTCGATGTAGCGCAAAAGCGCGCGGATGTCCCGGAACATCTGGTAGTCCGAGACCCCCGCGAGCACGTCGTCGTACCGGTTTCGGATGGTTCGGTATTCCCGCAGCATGGCCGATCCTCCCGCCCCGGCGGACATGGGGGGCCGGGGCCTGGGGTACGCATCGGCCGGGGTCCGCCGCGGCTTTACCGGTCGGCCGGCGGGCCCTTGCGGTGCCAGTTCCAGGCCGTCTCCAGGATCACGTCGAGCCCCGGGTACCGGGGTTTCCAGCCCAGTTCGTGCCGGATCTTCTCGCTCGATCCCACGAGCACCGCCGGGTCCCCCCACCGGCGGCGCGCCTCCAGGACGGGGATCTCCCGGCCCGTGACCCGCCGGGCCTCCTCGATCACCTCCCGCACCGAGTACCCCCGGCCGTTCCCCAGATTGTACGACCGGCTCTCCCCGCCCCCGAGCAGGTGCTCGAGGGCGAGCACGTGGGCCTCCGCCAGGTCCGTCACGTGGATGTAGTCGCGGATGCAGGTGCCGTCGGGGGTGGGGTAGTCGGTGCCGAACACGGCGATGTGGGGCCGCCCGCCCAGGGCCACCTCGAGCACCAGGGGGATGAGATGGGTTTCCGGGTCGTGGGCCTCGCCGATCTCTCCGTCGGGGTCGGCGCCGGCCGCGTTGAAGTACCGCAGGTTCACGTGGCGCATGCCGTAGGCCGTTTCGAAGTCGGCGAGCATCTGCTCCACCATGAGCTTGGTGCGGCCGTACGGGTTGATGGGGCGCTGGGGGTGGTCCTCGGGGATCGGGACCCGCTCGGGTTCGCCGTAGGTGGCGCAGGTGGACGAGAAGATGAAGAACTCGCTTTCCACCTCCTTCATCGTCTCCAGGAGCGCGAGCGTGGTGGCCACGTTGTTGCGGTAGTAGGGCCCGGGATCCCGGACCGACTCGGCCACGTAGGCGTAGGCCGCGAAATGCATCACGGCCCGGATCCGGTGCTCCAGGAGCACGGCCCGCACCGCCTCGCGGTCGGCCAGGTCGGCCTCCACGAACGTGCCCCACCGGGCGGCCCACCGGTGCCCCCGTTCCAGGTTGTCGGCCACCACGGGGTGAAACCCCCTCTGGGCTAGGAGCTTGGCCACGTGGGAGCCGATGTACCCGGCGCCCCCGGCCACCAACACGGCTTCAGACATGGGACGGCGTCCTTTCCAGCGGGTTGTCCCGGAGCCAGTCGTCGAAGTAGTCGATGGTTCGGCGAAGCCCCTCCCGGAGCGGCACCTTGGGTTCCCACCCGAGCTTCTCCCGGGCCAGCGCGATGTCGGGCCGGCGCTGCACGGGATCGTCGGCCGGGAGCGGCAGGAACCGGATCTCGGAGCGCGACCCGGTCATCTCGCGCACGAGCTCGGCCAGTTCCAAAATGGTGAACTCCTCCGGGTTCCCCAGATTGACCGGCCCCGTGAACCCGTCCTGCTCCATCAGGCGCACGAGCCCCTCCACCAGGTCGTCCACGTAGCAAAAGCTCCGGGTCTGGGACCCGTCGCCGTACACCGTGAGCGGAAGCCCCCGAAGGGCCTGGACGACGAAGTTCGACACCACCCGGCCGTCGTCCGGGAGCATCCGGGGGCCGTAGGTGTTGAAGATCCGGGCGATCCGCACGTCCACCCCGTTCTGGCGATGGTAATCCATGAACAGGCACTCGGCGGCGCGCTTGCCCTCGTCGTAGCAGCTCCGCACGCCGATGGGGTTCACATGGCCCCAGTAGGTCTCGGGCTGGGGGTGCACCGTGGGGTTGCCGTACACCTCGCTGGTGGAGGCCTGGAGGATCCGGGCCTTGACCCGCTTGGCAAGTCCCAGGGTGTGGATCGCCCCGAGCACGCTGGTCTTGATGGTTTTCACCGGGTTGTACTGGTAGTGGACCGGGGAGGCCGGGCAGGCCAGGTTGTAGATCTGGTCCACCTCCACGAACACGGGGTGGGTGATGTCGTGGCGCAGGAGCTCAAAACCGGGGTGGCCCAGGAGGTGGGCGATGTTCTGCTTTCGGCCCGTGAAGAAGTTGTCGAGGCACAACACCTCCTTGCCTCGCCGGAGAAGGGCCTCGCACAGGTGGGAGCCGAGGAACCCCGCGCCGCCGGTGACGAGCACCCGCCGGTCGGTGCGAAGCGCGGGGTTGTAGATGAGCCGGTTGGGATCGATCTGCATGGGAACCTTCACCTCCGGGGATCGGGCGGCCGATCATACGGAGGCGTCGCGGTCGAGGTCAAACGCCTCCCGCGCGGTGGGCAGGGTGAAACCGAACACGCTTCCCCGACCGGGTTCGCTCTCGACCCAGATCGTCCCGCCCATCCGCTCGACGAGCTCCCGGCAGATGGCAAGCCCGAGCCCCGCCCCTTCGGTTCCGGCGTTCTTTCCCCGGGCGAACTTTTCAAAGATCCGTTCCCGTTCCTCGGCCGGGATGCCGGGCCCGGTGTCGGCCACCGTCACCTCCAGATGGCCGGGGCCGGCGTCCCGGACGCTCACCCGGATTTCCCCGTGGGGGGTAAACTTCGCGGCGTTCCCGACGAGGTTGAACAGGATCTGGGCGAGCCGGTCCGGATCGGCCCAGGCCCGAGGGGTGCCCGCCGGGGCCTCGAGCGACAGCCGGACGGGGCGCCCGCCCACGAGGGCCCGGGCTTGGTGGAGCACTGCCTCGGCCACGGCCTTGACGTCCACCGGGCAGGGGGCGATGCCGACCCGGCCGGACTCGAGACGGGAGAGGTCAAGGATGTTTTCGATGAGCCGCAGGAGTCGCCGGCCGCTTTCGGCGATGCGTTCCAGGCTCTGGGCCTGATCGGGGGTCAGCGGGCCGTCGAGTCCCTGGATCATCGCCTCGGAGTAGCCGATGATGCAGTTCAGCGGCGTGCGCAGTTCGTGGCTCATCTGCAGGAGAAACTCCGTGCGCACCTGGTCCGTCGCTCTGGGAGGGACCCGGGCGTCGGGCTTCGATTCGAGCCGCTCCAGGACCTCGCGCGCCCGTTGAAGCTCCCCGTAGACCCGGAAAAGATCCTCGGTTTTTTCCCGCTCTCGCTCCTGGGCCTCCTTGATCTCCGAGATGTCCCGCACCACGGCCTCCACCTGCTCGCGGTCTTCGACGAGAGCGAGCCGAAGGCTCCACAGGGCCGCTACCGTCTTGCCGTCGGCCCGCCGCAGCGGCAGTTCGTAGTTGCGGATCCGCTGACGCTGTCGCAGTCGGGCCACCACCGCGGGCCACGCCCGGGGTTCGGCCAGTATCTCTCGGGGGGAAAGGCCAAGCACCTGACCGGGAGGCCGGCGCAGGATCTGGCAAAACGCGCTGTTGGCGTGGAGCACGGTTCCCGCGGTGTCGAGAACCGCGATGCCGTCGGGGGTCATCTCCAGGAACTCCCGGAACCTCGCCTCGGTTTCCTGGAGCCTTCCGGCGCTTCTCTGCACCTCCTGGGCCAGGCGGTCCATGGTGTCGGCGATGGCCGCGACCTCATCCGTTCCCCCGGGTTCCTCGGGCACGAGGGCCGAAACCCGCTCGCGCAACCGCGTCCAGGGCCGCAGCGCCCGGCGCGCCACGAGAAGGGCGACGGCGGTGATGACCCCGGCCGTCAAGAAGGTGAGGAGCACCGCGGCCCGGGCGTACCTCCCCGCCAACGCCTGCGTGGCCCGCACCTCTGCGGCGCGGGAAACGGCCGGGACGGCAGCCACGGCGTACCCCAGCACCCCCTCGTCCACCTCCACGGGGGACCATCGAAACGGCACGGCCGCCGCGGCGGTCCCATCCAGATCCACCCACCGGACCCCGAGTTGCCCGGCGTCGGCGCCGGTCAAAGGGTCGAAGACCGGTTGTAACAGCGTTGCCGCGGGGAGGGGCGGGCCGATCCGGTGGGGTGTGCCCCCCTTGTCGAAGAACACGAGGCAGGTGGGCGCGGGCAGGGTGGCCACCAGGTTTTCGAGGTGCTGGAGATCCAGATCCACCCACACCACCGGGCCCGGCGTGCCCGGGGCCGGTGTCCACGAGACCGTGATCCGGGAAAGAACCCGGGGTGTTTCGGACGATCCCCCTTCCGCCTCGAACCAAAATCCGGTGTCCGACGGTGTGGGAGAGTCCGGTTTGGCGATCGGAGATGGCGGTTCAAAGGGCCCCACCTCGAACCCTTCGGCCCCGGCAGGGGCGCGGTAGCCCGCCCGGAGGTACAGGGGAGGCCAGATCACCGGGGAGTCCGGCGTCGAGCCCGTGCGCACCGGGGCCAGGTGGGTGCGGCAGAACTCCTGGTACACGGAGGGATCGGCCGGCAGATGGCCGAGGAGCCGGAGATCGGCAAGCGAACGCTGGAGCAGGGAAGACGCCCGGTCCGCGGCCCGCAGCGCCGCGCCCAAGGCGGTTTGTCGGGCGCGCGCATCGAGGAGCTCCGACTGCGCCGCCGTGAGTTCGTGGCCAAGTCGCGCAAACCCCGCCGCGGCTAACCCCCCGAGCACCGCGAGGGGCAGCAAAGAGCAGGCGAGAAGCGCGAGGACCAGGCGGCGTTCGGTTCGCAGGCGCACCGTGAATGTCCGGGACGGGAGATGTCGACGGCCAGTGTACCGCCCCGGTGGGCGCGAGGAAACAGCGACTTCGGCCGCGGGGCGCCGGTCGGCGGCCTCCGGTCCCTTGAGCGTCAGCGGCTGCCGTATCAGGGGCCAGAATTCGGAGGACAGATGTCAGGAACCCCCTGTCTTCTGGCACCTGGCACGGTCGCCGCTCCCACGGGTGAGGTCAAGGGAATGGCGTGGGGCGCCCAGGAGGCATCCGCGCCCCGGTGTCGTCGCGCCCGGGCGGCGGCGCCCCTTGTTTCAGGCCGCGAGCGGCCGGTTCCGCAGGTCCTGGCAAAGTTCGAGAAGGTACCGCAGGCTCTCGTAGGGTTCCGCCACGCGGGGGGAGGCGGCAAAGAGCCAGGGCAACCAGCGTTCGGCGGGGGTGCCGAACCGGGCGCGAAGGGCCCGGAAGAGTTCCCGGCGTTCCCCGAGGTCGTCGCGGTGGGAGAGATGGGCCGTGAACACGAACCCGGCGCCGGGATTCCGGATTCGTAACAGGGCCCGGCCGGGCTCGAGTTCGAACCCGGCCCCGGACAGACGCTCGAGGTGTCGGCGTGCCTCTGCGAGGACCTCCGCCGGGACGGCCCGTTCCCACTCCTGCCCGGGGGGGAGAAAGGCGCGGAGGAGTTCTTCCAGCGTGGTAGCGGCCATGGTCACCTCCTTGTGGCAGGGGTCTCGCTTTGTGGGTAATTGCACAAATCGTGCCCGGGTCGGGGGGACCACGTGCCCGGCCTTTGCCCACCCGTTTGCCGGGCCTTGTGCCGTCTGGCCGGGGGACAAGAAGGCGTGGTAGAGTCCCGCCATGAGCGTTGCAACGGTCCAGGAGCAGTGGTATCTTCCCGAGTCCCGCCTCGACCGGGCCATGGCCATGGCCCTGGAGGAGGCCCGGGAAGCGGCCCGGAAGGGGGACGTGCCGGTGGGCGCCGTGGTGTTGTGGGAGGGCGAGGTGTTGAGCCGGGCCCACAACCGGCGCGAGGAATGGGGGGACCCTCTGGCGCACGCCGAGTGCCTTGCCCTTCGCGAGGCCGCTCGGCGGGTGGGGCGGTGGCGGCTCGACCGGGCCGTCCTGGTGGTGACCCTGGAACCGTGCCCCATGTGCATGGGGGCCGTGCTCCAGGCCCGGGTACCCTTGGTGGCGTACGGGGCGGCGGATCCGAGGGCGGGAGCGGCCGGGTCGCTGTACGACCTGAGCGACGACCCGCGGCTGAACCACCGCGTGCGGGTGGTGCGGGGCATCCGGGAAGCCGAGGCGGCGCTGTTGCTGCGGGAGTTTTTTCGGGAGCGGCGCGGGCCCGGCAGCGAGTGGGACTGATCGGGGCGGCCGGCGAATGGGAGGTGCGAACGCGCGGAGAGGTGGCCGAGTGGTCGAAGGCGGTTGACTCGAAATCAACTGTACCCTTTCGGGTACCGGGGGTTCGAATCCCTCCCTCTCCGCCAGTTTTTCCTTGTTTGGTTCCGCAACAGTGAAAGCGGCGCGGCCAGCACGGGCGGCTTGGCCCTGCGCAACGAGGCCTTGGTGAACCCCGTCAGGTCCGGAAGGAAGCAGCGGTAGCCGGGAGCCTCGTGTGCCGCAGGTCGCCGAGCCGCCCTTGGTGTCCGCGCCGCTTTGCGTGTGGGGAGCCGGGTCGGTCCCTCCGAGGGCCCTTCCCACGGGAATCGTCGCATGGCGTATCAGGTGTTGGCGCGCAAATGGCGGCCCCAGCGGTTCGCGGAGTTGCGGGGCCAGGCCCACATCGTTCGGGCCCTGACGAACGCGCTCAAGGCTGGGCGCATCGCCCACGCTTACCTCTTTACCGGCATCCGGGGGGTGGGCAAGACCTCGGCGGCCCGGATCCTGGCGAAGGCCCTGAACTGCCCCCGGGCCACGCCCGAACCCTGCAACGCGTGCCCCTCCTGCGTCGAGATCACCCAGGGTCGCAGCCCCGACGTCCTGGAGATCGACGGCGCCTCCAATACCGGGGTGGACGACGTGCGCCGCTTGCGGGAGGCCGTTCGCTACCCCCCGCAGCAGGGCCGGTTCCGGGTGTACATCATAGACGAGGTCCACATGCTCTCCACGGCGGCCTTCAACGCGCTGTTGAAGACGCTGGAGGAGCCCCCCGAGCACGCGGTCTTCGTGTTTGCGACCACCGATCCCCACAAGGTGCCGGCCACCATTCTGAGCCGGTGCCAGCAGTTCGATTTCCGGCGGCTGGACCGCCGGGAGTTGGTGGGGCTCCTGGGCGACGTGGTGAAGGCCGAGGGGATCGAGGCCGAGCCGGCGGCGCTGGCGGCCATCGCCCGGGAGGCGGACGGAAGCGTCCGGGACGCCCAGAGCCTGCTCGATCAGGTCATCGCCTACGCGGGCGAGCGGATTACCTACGAGGCGGTTCGCGACGTGCTGGGTGTGGTGGACCGGGAGCTCCTCCTGGGCCTGGCCGAGCGCATCCTGGCTCGCGACGCCGGCGGCGTGTTGGAACGCCTGGGGGAGGCCCGCCGGTTCGGCGTGGATGTGGGGCGGCTCGCCCAGGACCTCCTGGAGCTGTTCCGGGATCTCGCCGTGCTGCGGGCGGTGGGGGATGCCGAGGGGGTGGTGGACCTGCCGCCGGAGGAACGAGCCGAGGCCCAGCGGGTCGTGGAAGGCCACTCCTGGGAGGAGATCCACGCCCGGTTCGACATGCTAGCGCGTGCGCTCGAGGGGCTGCGGCTCGCGGCCGAGCCCTGGACCGTGCTGGAGATGGCCCTCCTGAAGCTCGCGCTTCTGCCGCCGCTCGTCCGGTTGGCCGACGTAGCCGCGGGGCCGGTGGGGGAGGGAGGGGGCGCCGCGGTTCTTCCCGAACGGCCGGCGGCGAAGAGGGCCCCTCCCGGAGGGCCTGCCGAGCCGCCATCCCGGCCGAAACCCCCGACCCGACCCTTGGTCGAGCCCCGGGACGATGGACCCCCGGCGTCTTCCC
This sequence comes from Deferrisoma palaeochoriense, assembly GCF_054656955.1. Taxonomy (NCBI): domain Bacteria; kingdom Pseudomonadati; phylum Thermodesulfobacteriota; class Deferrisomatia; order Deferrisomatales; family Deferrisomataceae; genus Deferrisoma; species Deferrisoma palaeochoriense. Next base: position 12,551 of record NZ_BAAHXI010000048.1, on the reverse strand, counting down.
CCGAGCGGCGGATCGCCGAAGCCCCGATCCCGGAATCCGTGACGGAGGAAGGCACCGCACCGGCGGTCGAGCCGCCGGACACGGCGGCAGGGGCTTGGGGGCGGTTCCTCGAGGCGGTCCAGGAGTCCAACCGGGTGCTCTGGAACGTGCTCCGAGACCACGTCCAGTTCCGGTCGTGGGACCCGGAGGCCCGACGCGTGTACCTGTCCACCGATCGGGAACACCTGTTCTTTTTCCGTTCGAAGGCCGAGGTCCTCGGAAACGCTGCGGTTCGGGTATGGGGGCCGGGGGCGAGCGTGGACTGGGTCGTCGAGGAATCGTCACCGGCCGCCCGGCCCGGGGGGAGCGATCGGGCGCGGCAGTTGCGGAAGGAGGCCCTGGAACACCCTTTGGTACGGGACGCCATGGAGATCTTCGATGCCACCGTGGAAGAGGTGAACGTGCTGAAGCGATAGGGTGCTGGGCGGGAAACGAAAAACCTTGGTACGGAGAGGAGCCGGATATGGCGAAAGGATTGGGAAATCTGATGCGCCAGGCGCAGGAGATGCAGCGGCGCATGGCGAAGATCCAGGAAGAGTTGGCGGAGAAAACGGTGGAGGCCGCGGCCGGGGGCGGCATGGTTCGGTGCGTGGTGAACGGAAAGCAGGAGATCCTTTCCCTCACCATCGACCCCGAGGTGGTCAATCCCGACGACGTGGAGATGCTCCAGGACCTCGTGGTCGCGGCCGTGAGCGAGGCGATCAAGAAGTCCCAGGAGATGGTGGCCGAGGAGATGGGAAAGGTGGCCGGCGGCCTGGGGCTCAATCTGCCCGGACTCTTTTAGGGGACTCCCATGGCGAGGCGCGGGTTGGTCATCGTGCACACGGGGCCCGGCAAGGGGAAAACCACGGCGGCCCTGGGCCTGGCGCTCCGGGCCGTGGGGCAGGGGCTTCGGGTGGCCATGGTCCAGTTCATCAAGGGCAGCTGGAAGTACGGGGAACTCAAGGCCCCCGAGTTTCTTCCGGGGTTCGAGATCACGCCGATGGGCCGGGGGTTCGTGAACCTCGGGTCCGAGGAGCCCGACCCTCAGGACGTGGCCCTGGCCCGGGAGACCCTGGCGGCCGCGCGGGAAAAGGTCCTTTCGGGCCAGTACGACATGGTGATCCTTGACGAGATCAACTACGCCGTGGACTATGGTCTCGTGCCCGTGGAGGATGTGCTCCGGCTGATCCGGGAGAAGCCGCAGGGGGTTCACCTCGTGCTCACCGGCCGGAACGCGCGGCCGGAGGTGATCGAGGCCGCGGACCTCGTCACCGAGATGCGGGAGATCAAGCATCCCTTCCGCGAGGGGGTGAAGGCCCAGAAGGGGATCGAGTTCTAACCGGTGGGATAAAAGGAAAGGAGAGGGATCTGATGCCGATCTGTGAGCGCAAGAGGGAGATCAAACGGCGCCGGCACCGCCGGATGAAGCGGCTCAAGGCCCGGATCAAGGAGCTCAAGGCCCAGGCCGCAAAGACCAAAAAGAAGAAATAGGTTCGAGAGCGCGCGGGCGTTCCCCTGACGGGGGCGCCCGCGGTCGGTTTGTGGCCTTCCCCGTTGGTGCCGGGCCGGGCAGACGGGCAGGTCGCCGCCTCGGGCGGCGGGTCGGGGCCGGGGCTCCGGATGCCCGAGGGACTCCGGGGCAGGGGCGACCGAAGACGGAACAACGGTGACGGGTGACCGGTGACGGGTGACGGGTGACCGGAGACCGAGTTGGAACCATGTCATATCCCGCGTTGACGCCCCAGGCGGTGGAACTTCTGGAGCTCCGGTACCTGCGCCGGGCACCCGACGGGCGCTTGGCCGAGGACCCTGAGCGGTTCTTTTGGCGGGTCGCCCGGGCCATCGCCCGGGCCGAGCGCAGGTGGGGGGGGGACCCGGCGCCCTGGGCGGAACGGTTCCACGACCTTCTTCGCTCGCTCCGGTTCCTGCCCAACTCACCCGCCCTCATGAACGCCGGTACCCGGCTAGGGCAGTTGGCGGCCTGTTTCGTGCTGCCCCTCGAGGACTCCATCGCGTCGATCTACGCCTCCCTCGGGCACATGGCCCGGATTCACAAGAGCGGGGGTGGTACGGGGTTTTCGTTCTCCCGGATCAGGCCGGCGGGCGACCGGGTGGGTTCCACCGGCGGGGTGGCGTCGGGCCCGCTCTCGTTTCTGGAACTCTTCGACACCTCGACCCGGGTCATCCGGCAGGGGGGGCGCCGGCGGGGCGCCAACATGGCGGTGCTCCACGCAAGCCACCCCGATATCCTCGCGTTTTGCCGGGCCAAGGTGGACGGCGGGTTCGAGAACTTCAACCTGAGCGTGGGGGCGACCGACGCCTTCCTGGCCGCGGTCGATGCCGGGGGCGACTGGCCGTTGGTGAACCCGCGCGACGGGGCCGTGTGGCGCAAGGTGTCGGCACGGGAGGTGTTCGGGGCCATGGTCGAAGGGGCCTGGAGGGTGGGGGATCCCGGCGCCGTATTCCTCGACGCCGTGAACCGCGCGAACCCGGTGCCCGCCCTGGGGCCGATGGAGGCCACGAACCCCTGCGGGGAGCAACCGCTCCTGCCCTACGAGTCGTGCACGTTGGGGTCGTTGAACCTCATGGCCTTTGTGAGGGGAAACGGGATCGACTGGGAGACCCTGGCCGGGGCCGCCCGTCTGGCGGTGCGGTTCCTGGACAACTGCGTGGAGCTCTCCCGGCCGCCCGTGGCCGCGATCCGCCGGGCCCAGCTGCGAACCCGGAAGATAGGGCTCGGCGTCATGGGATTTGCGGACCTTTTGGTCCGGCTGGGAATCCCGTACGCGTCCGAGGCGGCCCGGAACCTCGGCCGAGAGATCATGGCCGCGGTCGAACGGGCCGGGATCGAGGCTTCGGCCCAGCTCGGCCGGGAGCGGGGGAGTTTCGTGGCGTTTCCGGGGAGCCGGTGGGAGCGAGAGGGATTCGCGGCCCTGCGAAACGCCACGGTGACCACCGTGGCGCCCACGGGCTCGATCTCGATCCTGGCCGGGGTGTCGGGGTCGATCGAGCCCCTGTTCAGCCTGGCCTACGCCCGGCGGATCGAAGGCCGGGCCGTGGACTTCGGGGTCCACCCGGCCCTGGAGCCGGCCCTGCGGGCCCGGGGGATCGATCCGGGGCCGGTGCTCGACCGGGTGCGGGAGGAGGGGTCGCTGGCAACGGTGGAGGGGATCCCCCGGGACCTCAAGGCCCTGTTCGCCACCGCGCTCGACATCCCACCGGAGGACCACCTGCGCATCCAGGCCGCCTTCCAGGCCCACACCCACAACGCGGTCTCGAAGACGATCAACCTGCCCCCCGAGGCGGGCCCCGAGGTGGTGGCCCGGGTGTTCCGGGAGGCCCACGCCCTGGGGCTCAAGGGCGTGACCCTGTACCGCCACGGGTCGAAGCCCGAGCAACCGCTCCTTCTGGGAGATCGGTGTAACCGCTGCGAGGGGGGGGCGGCTTGACGGCTAGGCGGCTGGGCGGCTATGCCGCTGGGCGGCTGGAAAGCCAAAAACCCCGGGGGCGGAGTTCCTGGCGACCGGGGATGTCGTACCGTTGCCGCCGGGGTCTGGGCGGCCCGCCATCCGCTTCGCCGGAGGGAAACCGGCCGCCAGCGCCCCAAGGCACGTGTCCTGGCGGCAAGTGCATCCCAACGGGACATCCCCTCCGCAAACCCAAGACCCCCCCGCGTCAGGCGGACGCCTCCTTCTCCCGGGCCCGGGCCTTGGCGTTTTCGACCCACTCGGCGAAAAACGCCAGGAACACCCCGAAGAAGAGCGACACCGTGAGCCCCAGGGCGCCGATCAGGGCCCGCTTGGGCTTGACCTTCTCATCCGACACGGCCGGGGGGTCGATCGCCTCGTAGGCGAAGTGCTCCACGTTCTGGGCCATCATGGCCTTCTCCACCTGCTCGGACAAAAGGGCTTGGAGTTTCGCCACGATGACCGGGTCGGTGGCCTTCTGGAGCTGCTGCTCGGCGAACCGGCGGTTCGCCTCGATCTTCTTGAGTTCGTCCTCCTGGACCACGAGCGCGAGTTCCTCGAGGAAGTACGTGAGCAGCGTCTTGGCCAGTTCGGGGTCCTTCCACTCGAAGCTTACCCGGAGCACCCCCGCCTTGGTGTCGTTCTTCACCCGATAGACGTCCTCCAGGAGCTTTTCGGCGTCCCAGACGTTGGGCACGTCCTTGGGGTCGTCCACGAGCCACTTCTTGGCCTGGGGGTCCCAGAGGTCGTCGAACAGCACAGGCAGGAGGTCGTGTTTCTTCACGACCCGCTCGATCAGGCGGTGGCTCTTGAGGAGCGCCTCCAGCCGGTTCGCGTCGGCCCCGCCGAGGGAGATGCCGAGGCTCCCGGCGATCTCGGCCCCGAACCCCCCGAAGGCCGCCAGGGCCGAGGACACCCCGCTCTGGGCCTTCTCCTGGGGCGGCGCGATCACGGCCTGGGCCCGGTACATGGGGGTGGCCCAGAGGGCGTAGGCGACGGCCAGGCCCGTGCCCAGCACGGCGACGAGCGCGATCCGCCGCCACCGTCGCCGCAGCACGGCCAGGAGGTCCAGGAGATCGATCTCGTCCTCCTCGGGGGGCAGCCAGTAGGGGAGATACCCCGGAGGCACGGGAACGCCGCCGGCCGGCGGCTCGGGTCGGGTCGGCTCGGTCATGCTCGCCATCCTAGAACAGGGCCACGGCCACCCCGGCCGTCACCGCGATCTGGTAGAGGATCTGGGTCATGTCTTTTAGTTCCTTCATGAAACTCACCCGTACGACCTTCTCCGGCACGAGCACGGTGTCGCCGGGATAGAGCTCGAGCCCCTCGATGTCGCGGCTCCACCAACTGCCGCCGGCGAGGCTGCGGGAGCTCACCACCGTGCCGTCGGCCCGCACCACGTAGATCTCCTTCTCCTCGGCGTCCGGGGTGGGTCCCCCGGTCTTCTCCAGGTAGTGCTCCACCGTGCGGTTGGCCGGCTCCCACAGGAGGCTCGTGGGGTTGTAGACGGCGCCGACCACGTTCACGGTCTGGGGCCGTTTGGGGATCGTGAGCGTGTCGCCGTCTTCCAGGGCGATGTCCCATTCGGACCCCTCCAGTTCCTCCAGGGGCAGGAGCCGCACCACCACCCGGCCCGTGGCCCGGGCCGCCTCGAGTTTCTTGAGAAGCTGCTCCTGGGCCGCCAGGTACTGCTTCTGGGCGGCCACGTCCTCGGGGGTGAGGGCGGCTTGCACCTCGGCCGACGAGGCCCGGAGGATCGCCTGCTGGAGCCGGTCGCGGAGTTCGTCGAGCCGGCGTTGCTGCTGCTCTCTGGCGCTCTCCCGGGTGAACACGGCCCCGCGCAGGTAGGCCTCGGGCGTGTAGCCCCCGGCCCGGCGCAGGACGCTCGAGAGGTGCTCGCCCTTCGAGATGTAGTAGGTGCCCGGGAACCGAACCTCGCCCGCCACATCGACCTTCCAGGTCTCCCGCCACTCCGGGATGCGCTTCACGAACACCTTGTCGTAGGGCCGAAGCGGCAGGTTGTGCTTGGGGTCGCCGGCCATGGCCCGCTCCAGGGAGAACCGGATCGTACGGGTCACGGCCTCGTCCGAGCCTTCGGGCACCTCGGTGCGCACAATCTCGGCCTCGTCCGGGTAGGCCTCGTCTTTTAGCCCCCCCGCCGCGAGGATGAGATCCCTCACCCGGAGGTTCTCGGCGTAGGGGTACTCCCCGGGCCGGGTCACCATGCCTCCCACCACCACCGGCCGAAGCGGCTGGAAGTCGTAGGCGGAATGGATCACCACGTGGTCCAGGTCCTGAAGTTCCAGGTTGTGGGCCGGGTCCCCCTGGAGCGCCCGACCCAGGTCGAAGGTGCGAGCCGTGATCTCCTTAGTGGCGGGGTCGGTCCGGTACAGGTGGGCCACGGGCAGGTACGCGCTTTTGGTGAGCCCGCCGGCCTTGAACACGAGATCCCGGACGGTCATCCCCCGGGTGAGGGGTACCGGGATCGAGCCGAGGTCTGCCTCTTCCGTCTTTCGGTCATTCGCCTCCGGTTGTTTTCGCCCCCGGTCGCTATCGGTGACGGTCGGCAGTCTCCCAAATTCTGTCTGGCTGGAGTCGCCTTCGCTATCTTGTTCACTCTCAAGCCACTCGCGGAAGCGATCCCACGCCGTCTTTCCCGTCAAGTTCTCCGGTTTCTTTGCTTTTTGAATCTCGCCCTCTACGAACACCACGGGTTCGGGACCCAGGTCCCACACCGCATGGACCACGAGCTCGTCCTCATCCTGGAGTTCCAGGTTGTGGGCCGGGTCCCCCTCGAGGGCGGCTTCGAGGTCCACGTAGAGGGTCTGGCGCTCCCGCCCCGGGAGGTACCGGAGGAGTTCGGCACGGGAGAGCAGCGCGTCGGCGGCGAGTCCGCCGGCCAGCCGGACCAGGTCCGCGACGCGGGCCCCGGGCTCGATCCGGTACCGGCCGGGCTTTCGAACCTGCCCCGAAGCGATGGCCCGGCGGGGGGGCCGGAACGCGTCCTGGCTGAAGAGGAACACCTCGTCGCCGGGCCGGAGCAGAGGGTCCTCCTCGGTCCCGACGGCCTTCAGCGCCCGGCCCGGCCGGAAGGTGACCACCTCTTTTACACGGTCCGGCCCGGTGTCCCGGAGGATCACCCCGTACTCCAGGTCCACCCGGGGTTTGAGCCGATCGGCGGAACCGAGGAGCCCGGAGATCCGAAGACCCTCTTTCCAGGCATAGGTGCCCGGCCGATACACGTGGCCGTAAAGGGCGACCTTGTTTTCGGGCTCGGGGGGCACCGGAAAGGCCGTGATGCGATCGCCGTCCTTGAGCGGAAAATCAGGGGCCTGAGGGCCCCAGGTAACGTCCCGGACCACCCGCCGTTCATGGCCTTCGGTTCGCTCCACCTGGATCCGGCCTCCAAAAGCATCGGCGCGTAGCCCTCCCGCGAACTCCAGGGCGGCTCGAAGGCCCTCGCCGGGGAGGAGTTCGTAAACGGCCGGCCGCTTCACGAGGCCGGTGACCTCTACCAGAACCGCCGCCCGCGGCACCACCACCACATCGCCGTTCTCCAGGGGGCGGTCGCCCGGGGCGTATCCGTCCCGGAGGAAGGAGTAAAGGTCCAGGGTGGCGATCACCTTGCCCCCACGCCGCAGCCGCACCGACCGCAACGACCCCAGGTCCGTGGGGCCTCCCGCCGCCATGACCGCGTGCACCGTTTGGGAGAGGGGCGAGAGGGTGACCGCGCCGGGAGCCTCCACCTCCCCCACCACGAACACCTGGATGGACCGGGTCCCCGCCAGGGTCACGGCGGCGTTCACCCCGGTGATGGACTCGGCCCGGGTACGCAGCACATCGCGCGCCTCCCGGTAGGTGAGGCCGGCCACGGATACGGGGCCCACCTTTGGGAACTGGACCCGTCCCTCGGGATCCACCACGAGATCGTACTCGGCCTCGAGTCGGCCCCAGAGGGTCACGTGGAACCGGTCCCCCGGGCCGACCCGGTAGTCGTCGGGGGGGGGGAGGAGGGCCGGGGGGGCAAAGGCATCGGGCCCGGCGGCGAAAAGTTTTTTGCCGTAGAGTTCCAACTTGGCCTGGGCCGGCTGGAGGGACTCGGCCTCTTTGCGGAGCCGTTGGTACACGTCCAGCACGGGGGCGGGTCCTTCCTCCTCGAGTTCCGCCTCCACCGCCTCATGGTCTTCGTCGGTCAGGCCCAGTTGGGCCCGCCGCTCTTCCAACATCGTTCGCTCCGTCGCCGTGATCACGCCGTCCGAGCGAAATGCCTCCAAGATCGAGCGATACACGTCGAGCCGGTGGAGCCGTTCCAGGGCGTACTCCAGGAGCTTCTCCGCCTCCTCCTGGGAGTCGCCGAGGTCCATCCATTTTCGTAGAAGCCAGGCCCGGGCCTTTTCGTCGAGGTCGCCTGCTTTGCGAAGCGCTTTGACCTCGGCCAGGGCGGCCCGGATCCGCTCGGCTCTCTCCTTTGCCACCTCGTCCAGGATTTTCTCAGCTTCTGTTCGGGTCAGGCCGAGTGCCAGCGCCTGGGTAAGCAGTTCTTCGCGCTTTTCGGGGTCCGGCATCTCCGTCAGGAGGGCTTCCTTCACGATGGCTCGGAACTCCTCTTCCGGATTCGCCTTCTGGGCCGGTGCCGTCCCCTTCGGCTCCTTCTCAGGTGCGGGCGCGGAAACTACGCCCGCGTCCCCCTGCATCTGCTGGAGCAGGCGGTTCACATCGACCCCTGGGGGAAGTCCCGGGATCTTCGGGGCCCCGGACGTGGGTGCGGGCAGCGACGGGCCCGCCGCTCGGGCCAGGCCCAGCGGGGCGGCGGCAAGTGCCAGGGCGAACAGGGCGCGGGCGAATCGGTTCATGGAGAAAACCCTCTTTCGTGATTTCGGGCTACGGGGCCCGCGGGGTGGGGTACCCCCCCGCGACGGATCCGCGGTCCGGTGGGGGCGGTCACCGGGCCAGCATCCGTTCCCCCGGATCCCCCGAAGGAGAGGAAAAGCCCCTCAAAACCACCGGGTCGTTGCGGAGAGCCCCAGGAAGAGTTCGGTGCGGTCGCTTCGCTCTGGAGTGTCGAGGGCGTTCGCCACCCGGGCCCACATGGCGTTGGCCCGGACCTCCAGGGGAACATCCAACAGGTGGACCCGCCGGGCCTCAAGCCCGAAGCCCCACTCGGCCCGGCGCTCCTCCGTTCCGGTGCTCCGGGCCCGTTCCTCGAGATCGAGGCTCACCTGGGCCCGCCAAGCGGGTCCGAAGTGGCGGGAGAGTTCGAAGAACCAATTTTGGGCGTCACCCCCCATGTGATGGCCCAGGGGGTGGCCTCTGTAGGTGTATCCTTGGGGGTATTGATTGTTTCGGTACCACGGGACGTCGGTCTCGGCCCACTCGAACCGAAACTCCGTGACCGCGGTGGTGAGGTACAGGCCACCCAGTTTGGCGACCCGGTTCAGCTTGAACGGCTCCCAACCGCCGGTATTTTCCCCCTGCCATTTGGAGATGATATCGGTAGAGCCGTACTCGAAGTAGGCCTTCCCGCCCTTCAACGGCCCCCAGCCGTTCAGGAACGGAAGGCGCACCGTGAGGTCGAACGAGACGTACTGGTCGTTGTCGTAGCGGTGGCTCTCGCCGGGGTCCACGTTCTCGTTGGTCGCGGTGAAGAGTTCCCACCAGTCCTTCGGGGTGTCGTAAACCTCGCGGCCCTTTCCGCCGTAGAGGATGGCCCGGTTCGCCCCCAGGTCGAGCCAGGATGTCGGGTGATAGGAGGCCCGCATCCCGAGGAGGCGGGGATCGTGGATGGGGTCCACGCCGCTCCCGTACCGGGTGTCGGCCGGGTCGGGGTCGCCGTCGGAGAGGTACGCGTTGAACACCATGAACCGGAACCCCCCGAGCCAGGAGAGGTCGCCGGGCAGGAACAGGGGTTCCTCGGTGCGGATCCGCCAGTAGTCGTAGGTGGGGGCGTTGGCGTCGAGCAGAAGGCTCCCGTGGTAGCCGGGCCCCAGCCGCTCCGCGTCCCGCCCGACCTTGAGCGACCACTTGCCCCAGACCCCTTTGAGGTACAGCCGCTTCACCCGGAACGAGAAATCCCCGGGTTCCCGGGCGAACTGGAGTTCGTACACGCCGGCCACCCGGTCGCCCCAGAACGCGGCGCCCGAGGCGTTCAAAAACGTGGTCCAGCCGTCCTCGAGGGCATCCCCGGCCGTGCCGTAGAGCGGTCGATCGCGGGTGTCCTCGTTCGCCCAATACGTGCGCACAGTGAGGTCGGGCACGAGGGACTCCCAGTGGAGCCCGCCGTCGGCCCGCGCTTGGGCCCAGCGCTCCAGCCGTTCGCCCAACGGATCCACGAGGCCGCGGGGGGTGAGGGCCCGGTAGGCCTCCAAGTACAGGGCGTCGTCCAGCGGCCCGGCGGCCGGGTCGGCCGGCCGGGCCACCCCGGACGAGGCGGCGAGGTCGGAGACGGCCCGGGCGTTCGGCTCCCAGAGGGGAATATCCACGAGCGCCCCGGCCGGGCCGGCGAGCCAGATCATGATGGCGCAGGCCGTGAACGAGCGGGCGATCGCGCGGTGGGTGAGGTCCATCTCCTGTCCTCCACGGTGCGACGGAATCCGGCCTTATAGCACAGGGCCGCCCCGGAGCGGAACCCGGTTGGAGCCGTCGGGGGCCCCGTGGTATACACGGGCGCCGGGAGGCGCGTTGTCTCTTCCTGTGCCGGGGTGGGGCCGCGCGGGCATCTGGCTGCCCGATGCCAACCCGCGACGATCGACGGAGGGAGAATCCAGGGTGAGCACGCAAGGGACCTCGGAACCGGACGAAAGCCTCGATTCGCTGCGGGCCGAGATCGACCGGATCGACCGCGATCTCGTCGCCCTTTTGGCGGAGCGGCGCCGGGTTGTGGGGCGGGTGGCGGAGCACAAGCGGCGGATGGGGCTCCCCGTGTACCACCCGGCCCGGGAGGAGGATCTGATCTCCCGGCGCCGGGAGCAGGCCCAGGAGGCCGGTCTGGATCCGGATCTCGTGGAGGACGTGTTTCGGGCGATCGTGCGGGCCTCCCGGGAGGCCCAGGCGCGGGGCCTGAGGGCGCCCGGGGTGCGACCCGGGGCCAAGGTGTTGGTGGTGGGGGGCCGGGGCGCGATGGGGGCGCGCCTGGTCGAGTGGTTCTCGGCGGCGGGGTACCGCACCGAGGTCCTGGAGCGGGAGGACTGGACGAGGGTCGGGGGGTTGGCTGGGGGCGCGGACCTCGCTTTCCTGGCTGTGCCGATCGGGGTGACGGCCGAGGCGGCCCGGCGGCTTGCTCCCCACCTTCCGGGGGAGTGTGTGCTCGCGGACCTCGCGAGCCTCAAGCGCGAGCCCGTGGGCGCCATGCTCGAGGCCCACCCGGGACCGGTGTTGGGGCTGCATCCGATGTTCGGGCCCACGACCCGGAGCCTCGACAAGCAGGTGGTTGTGGCCACGCCGGCGCGGGATCCGGACCGTTCCGCCTGGGTGCTCGATCAACTGGCCGCCTGGGGGGCCGTCGTCGTTCGGTCGACCCCGGAGGAGCACGACGAGATCATGGGGGTGGTGCAGGCGCTGCGCCACTTCGCCACGTTCGTGTTCGGGCAGTTCCTGTGCCGCACCGGGGTGGACCTGGGGCGGACGCTGGAGGTCTCGAGCCCCATTTACCGGCTCGAGCTCGGCATGGTGGGGCGGCTGTTTGCCCAGGATCCGGAACTCTACGCCGACATCATGCTCTCCACCCCGGAACGCCGGGCCCTCCTGCGGCGGTTCCTCGAGGCGGCAGCGGAAAACGCCAGATTTCTCGAGGAGGAGGGGGGCCGGGACGCCTTGATCGCGGAGTTCCGGCGCGTAGCCGCGTGGTTTGGGCCCTTTGCCGGGCAGGCGATCCGGGAGAGTTCGTATCTCATTGAGAAGCTCGTGGAGCGTTTCTGACCGAGGCGGTGGGGACATCGCAGGCCCAAGTCCAAGGAGGTCGGGATGAACGAGCACGCGCGGTGGCAGGCCGAACGGAGGGTGGAACTCGCGGCGAGGGCCTTGGAAGAGAACGGGTTTTCGGTGTGGGTGTGCAAGAGCCGGGAGGAGGTGGCCGAGCGCCTCGTGGCGGAGGCGGCCGAGGCCCGGACCGTGGGGTTCGGGGGCTCCGTCACCCTGGTGGAGCTCGGGATCCCGGAGCGAATGGCGGCCCTGGGGAAGGAGTGCCTGGTCCACGGGGCGCCGGGTCTCACCCCGGAGGAACGGGTTGAGATCATGCGCCGCCAGTTGACCTGCGACCTGTTCCTGAGCGGGGCGAACGCGATCACCCTCGACGGATGCATCGTGAACGTCGACGCCACGGGGAACCGGGTGGGGGCGGTCGCTTTCGGGCCGAAAAAGGTCCGCATCGTGGCGGGCGCAAACAAGATCGCGGACTCGGTGGAGGAGGCGCGGGCCCGGATCCGGGAGTGGGCGGCGCCCCCCAACGCCCACCGGCTTTCGTTCAAGACCCCGTGCGCCACCACCGGCCGTTGCGTCAACTGCCGGAGCCCCGACCGGATCTGCCGGATCGTCCAGATCCTCGAGCGCCGGCCCAGGCTCACGGATCTGGGGGTGCTCCTGGTGCCCGAACCGTTGGGGCTCTGACCCCTCCTGCACAAACGGGGAGGCCCCGGTGAGCCGCGAGCGGACCACTCCCCCGGGACAGGCGCCGGACACCCTTCCGATCGCCCACCTGCAAAGGCGCGGCAGCTTCGGGCAAGCGGTGACGCAGAAATCCCGAAGGGTTTCCGCTGCCGAGCCGCCAAGCAGCCCCGCCGCCCAGCCGAAGTTCCACGGAAGCTCCCCAGGGCCCCTTTAGGGCCCCCCTACCCAGGACAGCAAAGCGCGAGGCGGGGCCCCGTGTGGGAGCGGCGCCGGTGCCAGGAGTCAGTGGACAGACGACAGAGGACAGGGGGGTTCTCTGACCTCTGACTCCTGAATTCCGGCCCCTGATACGGCAGCCGCTCCCACAGGTTGGGACAGCCGCTGACGCCGGAATCCCAAAGGATTTAGGCGTCCTAGCATCCCAGCCTCCCAGCGTCCTAGCAGGAAGTTACTTGGAAGCTC
>NZ_BAAHXI010000047.1:0-32564 GCF_054656955.1 Deferrisoma palaeochoriense | reverse complement strand
GGGAGCTTCCAAGAAAGTTCCGCTGGGACGCTGGGAGGCTGGGATGCTAGGACGTGAAAATCCTTTGCGATTCAAGCGTCAGCGGCCGTCCCAACCTGTCGACGCCACGTCCAAATCCTGACATCCCTTCTTCCCGGGCATTGGGGCCGCCCCCCTCACCCTGACCCTCTCCCCCCGAGGGGGAGAGGGCATTTTGTAGTGGTGCCGCGGGGCGGCACCGAATCCCCCTCCCCCGGAGGGAGGGGGGCAGGGGGAGGGGGCACGCCGCGCCCCGGCTACGGAGTTTCCTCCTCCTCGGGATCGCCTTCGGCGATGAACTCGGGTTCCCGCGGGGGGCGGCCCCGCTTCTCCTCGACCCAGCCGAGCAACGTTTGTCCGAGGGCCTCGGCCTCGGCGAGCCAGAGATTCCAGCGCTCCCGCACGGCCTCGATGTCGCGGCGCACCCGCAGGAGTTCCTCGTTCGCCTCGGCCAGCACCCGGTCGGCCCGCTGCCGGGCCTGGGCCTCGATGAGTTCGGCCTCCTGGCGGGCCTTTTCGAGGATCCCCTCCTGGAGGGTGCGGGCGGCGGCCAGGGCCTCCTCGAGGGTGCGCCGGGCCTTTCGCTCCTCCTCCAGTTCAACCGCCAGTCGGTCGCGCTCCTCCCGTAGCCGCTCGAGTTCGTCGGCGATCCGTTGGAGGAACGCGTCCACTTCCACCGGGTCGAACCCCCGGAACACGGTGCGGAAGGTCTGTTCCATCACGTCGGCCGGGGTGAGGCGCATGGGGACTCTCCTTGGGGGGCTCCGTGCCCTCCGTGTTCTCCGTGGTTCCCAAACCCTCCGGGACCCCGCGCTACCGGAGCCGCAGGGCCAGGTCGGCCAGGGTCTGCACGAGGAAGATCCGGGCGAAGTAGATCCCCAGGATCACGACCATGGGGGAGAAATCCATGCCCCCGAACACCACCGGGATCCGGCGGCGCACCCAATAGAGCACCGGGTCGGTGGCCCGGTGGAGGAACCGCACGATCGGGTTGTAGGGGTCGGGGTTCACCCACGACAGGAGCGCCCGCACGAGCACGATCCAGAAGTAGAGGTTCAGCACCAGGTCGAGCACCCGGGCGAGCCCGAGGAGAAAGTTGCCGAGAACGAACATCGGATGCGCCTCCGGTGGGAGAAGGGTTCCGGCTACCCCCCGAGTTCCCGGGACCGCAGGGTGGCCGTCCGGACGGCCTCGATCAGGGCCGAGCGCAGGCCCCGGGCCTCGAGTTCCCGCAGGCCCGCGGCGGTGGTGCCCCCGGGCGAGGTCACCCGGTCGCGGAGCACCGCCGGGTGCTCCGGGCTCTCGAGGGCGAGCTTCGCCGCGCCGAAGACCGTCTGCTTCGCCAGGTGGAGCGCGAGATCCCGGGGCAGGCCCATGAGCACGCCCCCGTCGGCCAGGGCCTCGATCACGGCGAAGGCGTAGGCCGGGCCGCTCCCGCTCAACCCGGTCACGGTGTCGAGGAGTTCCTCCTTCTCCACCCGGTGCACCGTGCCCACGGCGCCCAGGATCGCCTCGACCCAGCCCGCCTGCTCCGCCGTCACCCGGGAGTTGGCGCAGTACACGCTCGCGCCGGCGCCCACCAGAGCGGGGGTGTTGGGCATGACCCGGACGGCCGCAGCGTTTGCCCCGAGACCCTGCTCCAGCCGAGCCAGGGGGATGCCGGCGCAGATGCTGATCACGAGGGGCGAGCCCCCGGCCGCCCGGATCGCGGCCAGCGCCGGGTCCACGTCCTGGGGCTTCACCGCCAGGATCACGGTCTCGGCATCCCGGCAGGCGGCCTCCACCGTCGTCTCCACCCGGATCCCGTACCGGGCCGCCACCTCCCGGGCCCGCGTTTCGACTTTCTCGGCGCCCACGATCCGGTCGGGGGTGAGGGTGCCCGCGGCCAGGAGGCCCCGCAGCAGGGCCTCGCCCATGTTGCCCACGCCGATCAGCGCAAGGTTCGGAAGGGTCTGCATGCCGGAATCCCCTTTCTTGAAGTCCTTTTCGGCCGCCGGGCGGACAGGCGGCTAGGCAGCTAGGCGGCGAGGCGGCGAGGCGGCGAGGCGGCTAGGCAGTTGGGCGGCTAGGCGGCCGGGCCGCCCAGCCGCCAGCTTCCCAGCTTCCTAGCTTCCCAGCCTCCCAGCTTCCCAGCCCCGCACTCAGGCCCGCTCCCCGAAGATCGCCGTGCCCACCCGGACCAGGGTCGCCCCCTCCTCGATGGCCACGGCGAAGTCGTGGCTCATGCCCATGCTGAGGTGCTCGAGCCGCACCCCCTCGGGCGCCTCGGCCTGGAGCCGGTCGCGCAGTTCCCGGAGGGCCCGGAAGTACGGCCGCACCTCCTCGGGGTCCTCCCGGTACGGGGGGATCGCCATGAGCCCCCGGATCCGCAGATGGGGCCACTCCGGCGCCCGCCGGACCAGAGCCCGGGCGCCCTCCTCGTCGGTGCCCGACTTCGTGAGTTCGCCCCCCACGTTCACCTGGACGAGCACGTCGAGCACGCGGCCCCGGGCCGCCGCGGCCTTCTCCAGGGCGTCGGCCAGGGAAGGCCGGTCCAGGGAGTGGACCCAGGCGAAGGTCTCCACCGCGCGCTTGGCCTTGTTGGACTGGAGGTGCCCGATCATGTGCCACCGGGCGTCCGGCGGCAGGCGGTCCACCTTGCCCAGGGCCTCCTGCACGTAGTTCTCCCCGAAGTCCCGGGCCCCGGCCTCGTAGGCGGCGAGGATGCGCTCGGGTTCCACCGTCTTCGACACGGCGACCAAGGTAACCGCCTCGGGGCTGCGGCCCGTCCGGCCGCAAGCCTGCCGCACCGCGTCCAGGACCTCCCGGTACCGTTGTCCGATCGACGTGGGTTCCCTCATGGTCTTGCGTCCTCTCCCGCAACCGCCGCCCGGGGGACCCGGCCGGCGGCCCGCTCCCAGGGCGGAATCCCCGTGCCCCGGAGGAGGGCCAGGGTCTCCGCCAGGGGAAGCCCCACCACGTTCGTGTACGACCCCTCGATCCGCTCCACCAGCGCCGCACCGGCCCCCTGGATCCCGTAGGCCCCGGCCTTGTCGTAGGGCTCGGGAAGCCCCGTGTACCACGCAATCTCGTCGGCCGCGAGAGCCCGGAACCAGACCCGGGTGGTCACGGCGATGCTCCGGTCCTCCCCGCCGGGGCCCACGAGGCAGACGGCCGTGATCACCCGGTGGCTTCGGCCCGAGAGGCGTTCGAGCATCGCCCGGGCCTCGTCCCGGCCGGCCGGTTTCCCCAGGACCCGGTCGTCCACCACCACGGCGGTGTCGGCCCCCAGGACCCAGGCGTCCGGATCGTCCCCGGCCGCGGCCCGGGCCTTCCGCCGGGCCACCTGGACCAGGGCGTCCTCCAGGGGCAGACCCGGGGCGAGGGTTTCGTCGACGTGGCTCGGCCGGACCTCGGCGGCAATCCCTACCGAGGCGAGCAGTTCCCTGCGCCGGGGCGAGGCCGAGGCGAGAACCAGGTTCGGCATGGGGTGGCGCCTCCTCGAAACGCTGGCAAACACCGCACGCTAGACGAAGGGCAAAACGGCTGTCAACACTCGCGGGCCCCGCCCCCGGCCAGGGGAGGAACCGAAAGGCCCGGGGTTGCGCCGGGCGCGGGGTTGTGTTCTTATGTATGAGCAGTTGTTCAATCGTTGGAGATTTCCGCCGGCACCGCGGCGTGGCCATCGGGTGCCGCACCCCTGACCGGCCGGATTCGGCTCCCCGCCCGCCATGGGGGCAAGGCTACTTGGGCGGGCTCGGTAGGAGGAACCCATGGACGTCTGTTCGGAGCTCCTGATCCATCCCGAGGCGGTGGCCCGGGCGCGAAACGAGGTGGAAACGGCTCCCGTGGAGGCGCTCGCCGAGGCCTTCAAGATTCTGGGGGACCCGACCCGCGTCCGGATTCTCCTGGCCCTGGCGGCCGAGGAACTTTGCGTGTGCGATCTCGCGGAGCTCCTGGGCCTGAGCCCGAGCGCCGTGAGCCACCAGCTCCGGCTCCTCAAGATGCACCGGCTCGTGAAGAGCCGCCGGGAGGGGAAGCTCGTCTTCTACGCTCTGGACGACGACCACGTGCGCACCCTTTTTGCCGAGGCCCGCCGGCACGTGGAGGAGGACCGGCCATGAGGGAGCTGCCCATGGCCCCGCAAGGGGGGGCGGGCCCCGCGTGCTCCTGTGGCGGTCAGGGGGGCGTCCCCGTGGCGGAACCGCCCCGGCGCCGACCGGGGGCCCGGTACCGGCTCGAGGGCCTCACCTGCGCCTCCTGCGCGGAGAAGATCGAGCAGGAGATCAACCGCCTTCCCGGGGTGCGGGCCGAGCTCCATTTCGCCTCGTCCACCCTGGTGGTGGAGGCCGACGACCCGGCGGCCCGGGAAAGGGCCCTGGAAATCGTGACCCGGATCGAGCCCGAGGTCCGGCCCGTGAGGCTCGACGCCGGGCACCTGGAGGGGGAGCCCCGGGGCGTCTCGCCGATCCTGAAGGCGGTGGCGGCCTCCGGGGTCCTCTTCGCGCTGGCGCTCGTGGTGGAACGGCTTGTGCCCCGGCCCGGGGCGGGGTTTCGGGTCGGCGACCCCGGGGCCTGGGCCGTGTTCCTCCCCTACCTAATCGCCTACGCCGTGGCGGGCCAGGACGTGGTGCGCCGGGCCGCCCGCGGGGTGCTGCGGGGCGACCTCTTCGACGAGAGCTTCCTCATGACGGTGGCCACCCTCGGGGCCTTCGCCATCGGGGAGTTCCCCGAGGCCGTGGCCGTGATGCTCTTTTACAAGGTGGGGCAGTATTTCGAAGACCGGGCGGTGAACCGCTCCCGCCGGTCGATCGCGGCCCTCCTCAAGATCCGGGCCGACTACGCCAACCTCCGGCGGAACGGGGAGACCCTGCGGGTGCCCCCCGAGGAGGTGCGGGTGGGGGACCGGATCGTGGTGAAGCCCGGGGAACGGGTTCCCCTCGACGGCGTCATCGAGGAGGGCCGGACCACGGTGGACGCCTCGGCCCTGACCGGCGAATCCCGGCCCCGGGCGCTGGGGGAGGGGGACGAGATCCTCTCCGGCATGGTGAACCAGGGCGGGGTCGTCACGGTGCGGGTCACCAAACCCTTTGGGGAGTCCACGGTCAAGACCATCCTCGACCTGGTGGAAACCGCGGCGGCCCGAAAGGCGCCCACCGAGGCGTTCCTCACCCGGTTCTCCCGGGTGTACACACCGGCCGTGGTCCTGGGAGCGGTGCTCCTGGCCGTGGTTCCGCCCTTGGCCTCCCGGGCGCCGGGGATCGCGGGGTGGTTCGGTGCGCCCCAGGCCTACGCCGACTGGGTCTACCGCGCCCTGGTGTTTCTGGTGATCTCGTGCCCCTGCGCCCTGGTGATCTCGGTGCCCCTGGGATTCTTCGGCGGCATCGGGGCGGCATCGCGCCGGGGGGTGCTGTTCAAGGGCGCGAACTTCCTCGAGGCCTTCCGGTGGGTGCGGACCATCGTGTTCGACAAGACCGGCACCCTGACCCAGGGGGTGTTCCGGGTGACCCGGGTCGTGCCCCACAACGGCTTTACCGAGGCAGAGGTGTTGGCGCTCGCGGCCGCCGCCGAGAGCCATTCCGGCCATCCCATCGCCCGGTCCGTGCTGGAGGCCTACGGCCGGCCGGTGGACGACGCCCGGATCGGGTGCTACGAGGAGATCCCGGCCCACGGGGTGCGGGCCGTGATCGACGGCCGCGAGGTCCTGGTGGGTAACGACCGGATCCTCCACCTGGACGGCGACGAGCTCGTCCACGACACCTGCGACCTCGAAGGGACCGTGGTGCACGTGGCCGTGGACGGGACCTACGCGGGCTACCTCCTTCTGGCCGACGAGCCCCGCCCCGAGGCCCGGGAAACCCTGGAGCGGTTGCGGGCCGCCGGGGTGCGCCGGTTCGTGATGCTCACGGGCGACGAGCGGTGCGCGGCCGAGGCGGTGGCCAGGGCGCTGGACCTGGACGAGGTCCACGCCGATCTGCTGCCCCAGGACAAGGTGGACTGGGTCCGGCGCCTCGAGGCCGAGAAGGAGGACCCCCGGGCCAAGGTGGCGTTCGTGGGCGACGGCCTGAACGACGCCCCCGTGCTGGCCGCGGCGGACATCGGGGTGGCCATGGGCGGGCTCGGGTCCGATGCCGCCATCGAGGCCGCCGACGTGGTGCTCATGGACGACCGACTCACGGGCCTCGTGTCGGCCGTGGAGGT
The DNA here is from genome assembly GCF_054656955.1 of Deferrisoma palaeochoriense. NCBI lineage: Bacteria > Pseudomonadati > Thermodesulfobacteriota > Deferrisomatia > Deferrisomatales > Deferrisomataceae > Deferrisoma > Deferrisoma palaeochoriense. The sequence goes on along the minus strand of NZ_BAAHXI010000047.1, from coordinate 26,366 downwards.
GGCCCGCCGCACGAACCGGATCGTGCGGGAGAACATCGCCCTGGCCTTCGGGGTGAAGGGGCTCTTTCTGCTGCTCGGGGCGGCGGGGGTGGCCTCCCTGTGGGAGGCCGTGTTCGCCGACGTGGGCGTGGCGGTGCTCGCCGTCCTGAACGCGACCCGGGTGCTCCGGGAGGGGTGAGCCGGCCGCTCCCGTGACGCGGTGAGGCGCCCCGGGGGCCGCACTCGCGCCCGGCCGGAACCAGGCCCCCACCCGCCTCCGGCAATACTCTTGTTAGTCGTGCCGCGACCCGTCCTCCGGGCTCCCCGTTCGGGGCAGCCGCACCCGGAACCGGGCGCCCCGGCCCGGGGCGGTGTCGAGCTCGATGGCGCCCCCGTGGTCGCGGACGATGCCGTAGACCACGGCGAGCCCGAGGCCCGTTCCCTTCCCTTCGCCCTTGGTGGTGAAGAACGGCTCGAACACCCGCTCGGCCACCTCGGGCGCCATGCCGGGCCCGTCGTCGGCCACCTCGATCCAGGCCTCCCCTTGGGCTTCCCCCACCCGGACCTCGATCGTTCCCGCGCCGCCGGCGGCCTCCCCGGCGTTCAGCAGGAGGTTCAGCAGCACCTGCTCCAGGCCCGAGGGGTCCGCCTCCACCGTGGGGCCGGGGGCTTCCGTGAGCCGGAGGTCCACCCCCTTGGGCAGGGCCGGCCGGGCGAGTTCGGCCACCCGGTGGGCGAGGCTCCCGAGGCCGACCGTCTGCCGCTGCGGCGGGGTGCCCCGGCCGAAGGCGAGCACCCGGTGGGCCAGGTCCGAGGCCCGTTGGCAGGCCGAGACGATGCGCTCGAGCCGCTTCGCCCCGCTTTCGCCTTCCGCCCCATGGAGTTCCAGGAGTTCCGCGTTTCCCTGGATGGTCATGAGGAGGTTCTTGAACTCGTGGGCGAGCCCGGCCGCGAGCCGTCCCAGGCTCTCCATGCGCTGGGCCCGGGTCAGGGCCTCCTCGGCCCGGGCCTCCTTCGTGACGTCGTACAGGGCCACCAGGGCCCCGGGGGTCAGGGCGCCGTCCCGGAGCGGGGTGACCCAGAGGCTCACCACCCGGTCGCCGTGGTGGGGCGCCCGGTGGGGCACCCGGGGATGGAAGGCCGGCTCCCCCCGGGCGGCCCGGGCGATCAGGGCCGGGAGGTCCACCCCGTCCAAAGTGCCGGGGGGGAGGAGCGCCGCGAGGTCGGTGCCGGGCGTGGGGTCCCCGTGGCAGGCCTCGCGGAAGGGGCGGTTCGCGGCCAGGAGCCGGCGGCGCCCGTCGCACACGGCCACGGCCAGGGGCAGGCTCTCCACCACGGCCCGCTGGAGGTCCACGGCCCGGGCCTCCCGGGCCAGGGCGCCGGCCAGTTCCCGGGCCCGGCCCAGGACGAGGGCCAGCACCTCGGCCAGCGACCCGCACAGGGGCTCCGCCCCCGTGCAGTGGGGGCACGGCGCCCCGCCGCAGGCGAAAAGCCCGAGGAGGGTGCCCGGATCGTCGAGGTAGAGGGGGAACACCCGCAGGGGGGCCTGGGGGCCGAGCCCGGCCGCGGCGCGGAGCCGGGGGACCGGGTCGTAGCCCAGGGGGATCGGCTGGGGCTGGGGCCGAGGGCACCGCCACGCGGCGGGCTCCAGCTCGGCCTCGGTCGCGAGCAGAACCGCGTAGAGGGTCTGGTGGCAGGCCGGCTCCAACGAGGCGGCGAACGCCTCCGAGGCCTCGGGGGGGCTCCGGGCCGCCCGGATCGCCCGCACCACCCGGGCCACCACGGCCTCGGCCCGCTCAGCCACCGTCGCCCCCGAACACCGGACCCGCCACGGGCCCGCCCACCCGCACGCCCGCGGTGCCCAGTTCGTAGCCCACGATCTCCCGGGAGTGCTCGATGCCCCGGGCCTTGAGCACCGTGAGCGCCGTGGCGAGCCGGCCGGCCTCCTCGTGGTAGCGGAGGAGCACCACGTTGTCGGCCACGTGGGAGATACCCACCCCCGAGATCCGCACAGGGCCGAACAGATCGCTCGATTCCAGGGTCATCACGAGGCTCGTGCGCCGGTCCTTGAAGTGTTGGACGAGGGAGTAGGCGAACGCGAGGTACCGGTCGCCGGCCCCGGCCCGGAGATCGGTGAGGCTGTCCACCACCACGACCCGGGCCCCGCAGGCGTCGGCCCGGCGGGCCACCTCGAGCACGTGGCGGTCGGAGGCGAGTTCCACCGGCGAGGTGTAGAAGAACGTCACGGGCCCGTCCGCCGGCACCCCCAGCCGGCCGGCGGTGGCGGCAAGTTGGTTCGGATCCTCCTGGAACGAGACGTAGAGGCTCGGTTCCCCGGCCCGGGCCGCGGCGGTCACGGCGGACAGGGCGAAGGTCGTTTTTCCCGCGCCCGGTTCGCCCACGAACAGGGTGGCCGTGCCGTCCAGGAACCCCCCGCCCGTGAGCCGGTCGAGCCCCTCCACCCCGGTGGGCCGGCGACGGGTCAATGGCTCGTACGCGGCGGGTCGGTCGGGGGTGGTCGTCCGGGGGGCCACCCGCACCCCGTCGTCGCCGATCCACAGGGGGTGTTCCCCCTCCTGGAACCCGGAACCCCTGAGCTTCACCACCCGCAGGCTCCGCCGTCCGCTCCGGTCCGGCTCCACCTCGTTGCTGAGGTACAGGATCGCGTCCACGACGCTGGCCGCCACGGTGTCCATGACCTCGCGGCTCCCGTACTCGCCGAGCAGCAGCGCCGTGACCGGCAGGGTCGCGAGATGGGCGCCGAGCCGGAACACCAGGGGTCGGAACCGGTCGGCCGAGGGCGCGAGGTCCGCCAGCGCCCGGAAGCTGTCCACCACCAGGTACGCCGGCTCGTGCTGGCGAAGCAGCCTTTCGAGGTCCTCCAGGGCCGCCTCGGGGCCCCGGTCGAGGAGGGTGGGGCCCAGGTCGGCGAACCGCACGGCCTCGCCCACGGCATCCGGCCGGAAGAACCCGTAGTTCGCGAGATGGCGAAGGAGCTTCTCCTGGGGCTCCGAAAGGGTGGTCACGTAGAGGCCCGGGGCGTCCGGGGTGGCGTTTCCGAAAAGCCACTGGAGGGCAAGAAGCGTCTTCCCGGTGCCGGCCCGGCCGGCCAGGAGGACGAGGGCGCCCGGGGGCAGCCCGCCGCCGAGCACGGGATCGAGGTGAGGGACCCGGGTGGGGATGCGGTTCATGATTCCCCCCTTTCGGCGGCGGTGCGGGGTTGGGCGAGCCGGCGGGCGAGGGCCAGGAGGTCGCGGTCGGCCAGGGGCTTTTGCACGAAGAGGTCGGCGCCGGCCTCCCGGGCCCGGTCGCCGAACGGAAGGCTCGAGACCACGGCCACGGGAACCCTGCGCGTCAGGGGGTGGGCGCGCAGTTGGCGCACCACCGTGAGGCCGTCGGTGCCGGGCAGGAGCACCTCGCACACCACGGCGGCCGGCGGCTCGGCAAAGGCCCGCTCGAGGGCCCGGGTGCCGTCGTCCACGAGTTCCAAGGGGGTGTCGAGGTCCAGGGCCTCCCACCGCCGGCGCCAGAAGGGGTCTCGCTCGGCCACCAGGATGCGCATCGGCACTCTCCGGTCGTGAGGGCTGCCGGCAACCAAAGCAGAGAAAAAGGGTTTTGTAAAGGAAAAATCGGGTGCGGTCTCCGGTCGCCGGTCGGGGAACGGAACCACGGAGGACGCGGAGGGCACGGAGGACGGCGGACGTGGCGGCGTGCTGGCCTTGGGTTCCCCGATTCGTGGTACACTCCCACGCCCGGGGGCCGGGGGAAGTGCTGCATCCCGGCGGTTCACGGCCTTCGAGCGTCCCAGCTTCCTAGCCTTCTAGCCTTCCAGCGTTCCAGCTTCCGAACCGGACCCGCCATGCCGACCATCGACGACGTGAAAGCGCACCTCGCCGCCCGTGGCGTGGAGGTGTGGGAGTTCGAGGCCCCGACGCCCACGGCCGAGACCGCGGCCGCGGCCGTGGGGTGCTCGGTGGGGGAGATCGCGAAGACCATCCTCTTTCTGGTGGGCGACCGGCCGGTCGTGGTGGTGGCCGCTGGCGACGCCAAGGTGAAAGGCTCGAAGCTCAAGCGGGCCCTGGGATGGACCGGGAAGGTGCGGCTCCCCGGGCCCGAGGACGTGGTGCGCCACACCGGCTACAGCCCGGGCGGGGTGTGCCCGTTCCTGCTCCCCGAGGGTCTCCCCGTGCTGGTGGACCGGAGCCTCCGGCGGTTCCCCCGCGTCTACCCGGCCGCCGGCAACGACCACTCGGCCGTCCCCCTCACGGTGGACCGGCTCCTCGAACTCACGGCCGGCCGGGAGGTGGACGTGTGCGATCTTCCTGGGGGCGGGGGTCCGCCGGACGCGTGAACACCCAAAGCCACGCCATCGTGACCACGGCCCTCGTGCTGGCCGCCCTGGGGCGGAGGGCATCCGGACCCGGTGCTCGCCCTGGGCGCGCGCCACGCCCTCGGGTCCGTGATCGCTGATCGGCGTTGACACGCCCCCCCGGTCGGCGCATCGTTTTTGCGTTGGTCGTTGGTCGTTGGTCGTTGGTCGTCGGGGTTGCCAGCTTCCCAGCCTTCTAGCCTCCTAGCTTTCTAGCTTTCTAGCCGACAAGAGCGCCGCCATGCTGATCGTGATGGACCATTTCGCCACCCCGGAGCAGGTGGAGGCCGTGTGCGAGCGCATCCGGTCCCTCGGGCTCACCCCCCAGCCGATCCCCGGCGGGGAGCGGGTCGCCATCGGGGTGCTGGGCAACCAGGGGTACGTGGACGAGGCCCCGTTCCGGGACCTTCCGGGCGTCCGGGAGTTCATCCACGTCACCAAGCCCTACAAGCTCGTGAGCCGCGATTTCCACCCCGAGGACACCGTGGTGCGGGTCGGGGACGTGGAGATCGGCTGGAGCCGGCCGCCCGTGGTGATTGCCGGGCCCTGCGCCGTGGAGAGCCCCGAGCAGGTCCGGGCCGCGGCCCGGGCGGTGAAGACCGCCGGGGCCCAGCTCCTTCGGGGCGGGGCCTTCAAGCCCCGTACCGGGCCCCACTCGTTCCAGGGCCTGGGGTACGAGGGGCTTGATCTCCTGGCCGAGGCGGCCCGGGAGGCGGGGCTTCCCGTGGTGACCGAGGTCATGCGGATCGACCAGCTCGAGAAGGTGGCCTCGGTGGCCGACTGTCTCCAGATCGGGGCCCGGAACATGCAGAACTTCGACCTGCTCAAGGAGGCCGGCCGCACGGGCAAACCGATCCTCCTCAAACGTGGCATGAGCGCCACCCTCGACGAGTTCTTGGCCGCGGCCGAGTACATCCTGCTCGAAGGGAACGACCAGGTGATCCTGTGCGAGCGGGGCATCCGGACCTTCGAGCGGGCCCTCCGGAACACCCTGGACCTCGCGGTGGTCCCCTACCTCAGGGCCGCGACCCACCTGCCCGTGATCGTGGACCCGAGCCACGCGCTGGGCCGCCGCGACCTCGTGCCGCCCATCGCGAAGGCCGCGTTCGTGGTGGGCGCGGCCGGGCTCATGGTGGAGGTCCACCCGAACCCCTGCCAGGCCCTGTGCGACGGGCCCCAGTCCCTCGATCTCGTGGCCTTCGAGCGGCTCATGGGCGCCCTCGACCAGATCCGGGCGTTCCGGGAGGCGTGAGGAAGGCTGGGAAGCTGGGAAGCTGGAAAGCTAGGACACTGGGAAGCGGGGAAGGGGGGGGCGCCGAGCTGGCTCGCCGCGGCAGCCTTCGGGTTGCGCCGGCCCCCGGGGCGGGTACCCTTCGGGAACCTGTTTCCCCGTTTTTCGAGGTGCCCAATGCCCCACCGAAGCCTGCTCTTCGATCTCTACACCGACGGCGTCCTCGACACCGCCTTCCTCTCCTCGTTTCGGCCGGAACCCCTGGGCCCCGAGGCCCGGGGGATCGTCGAGGCTTTCCGCTCCCTGTCCGAGCGGTATCCCCCGGAGGAGCTCGAGGCCCAGGGCCGGGTGCCCGAGGAGGCGCTCGCCGAGATGGGCCGGATCGGGCTTTTCGGCATGTCGATCCCCCGGGACCACGGCGGGCTCGGGCTCCCCTTCGGCCAGTACCTGGGGGTGGTGGCCGAGATGGCGCCGGTGGACCTGGCCCTCGCCCTCACCTCGCTGGCCCACCTGTCGATCGGGGTGCAGCCGGTCGTGCTGTTCGGCACCGAGGAGCAGAAAGCTCGGTTCCTGGGGCCGGCGGCCCGGGGCGAGACGATCTTCGCCTACGCCCTCACCGAGCCCGAGGTGGGGTCCGACGCCCGCCACATCCGCACCTCGTGCCGGCTTTCCGACGACGGCCGCCACTACGTGCTGAGCGGCCAGAAAACCTACATCACCAACGCCAACTACGCCGGCGCGTTCACCGTGTTCGCCCAGCTCGAGGGCCACCGGCCGGGCCACATGGTGGCCCTGGTGGTGGAGCGGGACGCCGAGGGCCTCACGGTGGGCCGCGGCATGGCCAAGATGGGCCTCAAGGCGAGTTCCACGGCGTTTCTGCGGTTCGAGGACGTGCGGGTGCCCGTGGAGAACCGGCTCGGGGACGAGGGCCAGGGGTTCCGGATCGCCATGGCGGTGCTGAGCTACGGCCGGCTCGCCGTGTGCGCGGCCGGGGTGGGCCTGATGGAGGCTTCGGCCGACGCCATGGCGAAGCGGGCGGCCTCGCGGATCCAGTTCGGGGGACCGATCGGGCGGTTCGAACTGGTGCGGGAGAAGATCGGCCGGGCCCGGGCCAACGCGTTCGTGGGGCGGGCCATGGTGGAACTCGCCGCCCGCCAACTCGAGGAGGACCCGCGGGCGAACGTGGCCGTGGAGACGAGCCACTGCAAGCTGTTCTGCACCACCCGGGCCTGGGACGCCCTCTACGACGCCCAACAGGTGGCCGGGGGCTCGGGGTACCTGGCCACAAACCCCTACGAGAAGCGGCTGCGGGACTTTCGGGTGGCCACGATCTTCGAGGGCACGACCGAGATCCACACGATCTACCCGCCCCTGGTGGTGGCCCGGGGGATCGGCCGCCGGCTCCCGAAACGGATGGGGGCCCGGGTGGGGGCGCTTCTCTCGGGCAGCGTCCGGCGGCTCCCGGCCTTCCCGGTCACCGGAGTGGCGCCGGCCGACCGGGCTCTGCGGCTCGCCCGCCGAAAGGCCCGGGCGTTCTCCTGGCGGATCCGCGCGGCGCTCGCCCGCCACGGGAAGACCATCGCGGAGCGGGAGTTTCTGCTCCGCCGGCTGACCTGGACGAGCCTCTACGGGTACGGGCTCCTGGCCGGGGCCCTGCGGCTCGCGGCCCTCGGCCGGGACGGGGGCGACACAACGGGGGCCGAACGGGCCCTCGCGGCCTTCGCCGCCGAGGCTCGATCCCACCGGCCGGGTCTCGTGGCGGCCCGCACCCGGGAAGAGCGGGCCGTGCTGGAGGCGGCGCGGGGTTGGGAGGACAGAAAGCCGGGCTAGGATTCCTTCGCGGGATCCCCCGGGTTGGGACAGCCGCTGACGCTGGAATCACAAACGAGTTTGGCGTCCTAGCGCCCCAGCGGGAAGTTCCTTGGAATCTGCCTTAGGCTGCGCAGTGCGGCCTGTTCGCGACCCACTGACACGCGCAAGCGCCGGCGCGCGCGCTGGCGGGCGGGGCAAGGGGCCTCCCTCCGGCCGGGCGCGAGTGCCGGCACCCGAGCCGCCGCGCAGCCCAGGCCCCCGGCAGTTGTTTCATCGCGTAGCCGCCCAGAAGCGGCGGGTTCGTGGTGCGAGCGACGGAGGTACTGCGCGGCTTCTTGCGGGGGCCGCGCCCGGCTCTCCGGGAGGCCCCTTGCCCCCCGAACTGGGGGCGATCGACGCCGTGTCAGTTGGGAGGTGCTACCCCGGCCGCGCAACTGCCAAGGGCTTGACGCTTGGCGCCCAAACCCCCTACCGTGGCGGGCGTGACGCCCGACGAGATCCTCCGCCGCTATCCCTACCTCGCCGACCATGCAGACCGGTGCCGCTCGGTGCTGGTGTTCCACCCCGTGCTGCGCCTCCTGTCCCGGTTCTACGGCGACGACATCGCCGAGGGGAACCGGGGGTTCAGCGTGGCCATGGCGATCCTGGCCCACGTGTGCGAGTGCATGCTCACCGGCCGGGGCGGGGCCACCCACCGGGAGATCCTCGACGCCCTGGCCCCCCTGGTGGTGGCCCAGTCCCAGGCCGAGGGCCGGCCGGCGACCCTGCCCGAGGCCGAGGCCCTGGTGGACCGGGTGCTCAACGAGCTCCAGAACTCCGGCGAGATCTTCCGGGCCGAGTTCTTCGACTACGCCACGGGCCGCACCGTGACCCACGCGTTCCGGATCCTGGAGGCCGAGGCGGCCCGGGAGCGGGGCGCCTACAAGATCAAGCTGACCCCCGCGGGGATCGACCTGTTCTTCCGGCTCAAGGAGGTGTACGGCGCCCTCGACACGGACATGGAGCGCCTCTTCCTGGAGCACCAGGTCAAGCGGGGGTGCTACGCCGAGGCGGGCCGGGTGGTGGACACCCTGCTCCTCAAGATCACGCGGGCCCTGGAGGCCCACCGGGAGCTCCGGGGAAAGCTCCGGTCGAACCCGGCCGAGGTCTCGGCCGACGAGGTGGAGTACTTCGGCACCGTGGTGGCCGAGCGCCTGCGGGAGGAGAAGGACCACTTCGCCCGGATCCGGGACCTCATCGAGTCCCAGATGCGCTCGCTGCTTCGCCAGTGGAACCGGCGGGGGCCCAAGGACCCCGTGATCCAGGAGAACCTGGCGGCCCTCCGGGACCTGCGGGCCGGCACGGCCCGGGTGGTGGACCGGCACAACCTGCTCTTCGGCCTGAACACCGAGCTGCGCCGGGAGTTCCGGCGCCTCAAGCTCGGGCTCCTGACCTTCGCCCCCACCCTGCGGCGGCTGCCCATGGAGGCCGAGGTGCTGGACCGGGTGCTGGCGAAGGACCTGCGGCTCCCCGAGGTGCACCGGTTCCTCGGGCCGGTCCTGGGCCCCCGGGCCCGCCGGTGGTTCCACCTGGCCCAGATGTTCCCCCCGGCCGAGCGAAGCCGCGACGCCCCCGGGGAGTCGTTCCTCGAGGACCCCTGGGCCGATCCGGAGTGGACCGCCCTGGAGCGCCGGCGCACCGAGCGGCTCGTGACCCACCTGCGGGCCCTGGTCGCGTACCTCGCCTCGCGGCCCGACGGCCGGGGCGACCTGGACGGCCTGGCGGCCCACGACGCCCCGGCCCGGCCCGTGACCGACGCCGAGGGCCGGGTGGTGGCCGAGGAGCCGGTGTGCCTGATGGACATGGACGGGGCCGAGGCCCGGGGGTTCCTGCGGTTCCTCCTGTGGCTCCACAACCGGCACGAGGTGGCGCTCCGGGGCGCCGAGACCCGGGAGGCCTTCGACCGGCTGTTGGCCGAGGAGCCCGGTTGGGCCCGGTTCGAGGCCGTGCGCACCGAGGCCGGGGAGGGCTGGTTCGAGTGGGACGGGAACCGGATCCGGCGGCTCCGGTTCGAGGTGGTGGCCACCCCGGCGGCCGACGAGGTGGCCCATGGCGCCTGACGAACGCGGCGAGACCCTGCCCTTGAGCGCGATCCGCACGGCGCTCCGGGCGTTCCGGCGGCTCCTGGTGCACGGCGAGATCACCGAGCGCGACCCGGAACTCCTCACCGCCGTGCTGGCCGACGCGGGGGTGGCCGAGGTGCTGGGGGTGCTCGAGGAGGAGTTCGACGTGCGGGTGCTCCGGGGCCGCAACCGGGTGGATCTTTCCCCGAACCCGGAGAACCGGGAGATCGGGTTTCGGTTCAGCGACCTCCAGGCCCGGTTCGGCGACCGCACCGGCGCGGTGTACCTGGTGATCCTGGGGCTCCTGGCCCTCTACTTCCGGTCGGGGAACTTCCGGGTGCCCGATTTCGACTACGTGGAGGTGTTCGACCTGGAGGAGTTTTTGACCCGCAAGGCCCGGGCCGTGGTCGAGCGGGGCGAGGCGCGGGTGGCGGCCGTGGAGGAGGCCGTGGGCACCCGGGTGTTCGGCCCCTGCCTCGACTGGCTGCGGCGCGACAAGTTCAAGGAGGGCAAGGGCCAGCGCTCCACCCGGTACGGGGTGATCCAGTCGGCCGTGATCTTCCTGGAGGCCCAGGGCCTGGTGCACCGGGAGAAGACCGTGGGACAGAACGCCCGGATCTACCCCACCGAGAAGCTCAAGGCCCAGGCCGAGGCCCTGGCCCTGGACGACCGGTACCGGGCCATGCTGGCCGTGCTGGGGGGCGACGAGGAGGCCCTTGCCGCGTGGGAGCCGGCCGAGCCGGCCCCGGCTCCGGAGCCCGAAGCCCCGCCCCCCGAGCCCAAGCCTCGGCGCCGGCGCAAAGCCAAAGCGCCCAAACCCCAGGTGCTCGACCTGTTCGGAGGGGAAGGCGAATGAGGCGCGCTCGTTTCGGGGCATCGCTTCGCGCCCGTAGGCACCCCGGGGCCCCCTGGCTCCCTCTCCCCCCGAGGGGGGAGAGGGCCGGGGAGAGGGGGGGCACCCCCTGTCCACCGTCCTCTGACCCCTGACCCCTGACCATGAGCCGTATCCATCGCATCCGCGTGGTCAACGTGGGCCACGAAGACGCCTACTACCCCGACCTGGTCCTCGAGTTCGGGGGCGAGGACACCCTGGTGTGCCTCGCCAACGGGGGCGGGAAGACGACGCTCCTGCACCACGTGCTCCAGGTGGTCCGGCCCGGGGCCCAGATCGACCGGCGCCGCATCGCCGACTACTTCGGGGGCCGTCGCCGCACCGTGCACGTGGCGATCGAGTTCCTCCTGGACGAGAAGGCCGGGGCCCTCCTGAAGGACGATCCCCCGCTGCTGCTGGCCGGGGTGTGCTTCGAGAACCGCGCCGACGGGGACGGGCTCGACCGGCTCACCTACACCTGCGAATACCCCCGGAGCCTCCTGGACCGGGTGGAGGGCAAGGGCCTCATCCACCCCACCGACCCGCCGACCCTGGCCACCCTGCCCCTGACCCTGGCCGTCGACGGCGGCCGGCGGGTCGCGACCCTTCGGGAACTGCGCCAGGCCCTGCGCGAGGGAGGCCAGGTGAGCGTGTACCGGGCCGACCAGGCCCGGGAGTACGAGGAGAAGCTCCGCAGCTACCACATCGAGCGGGAGACCTGGGAGGGCATGGTCCGGATCAACCGGGTCGAGGGCGGGCTCAAGCACTACTTCGAAACCGTGAACTCGGTGGAGAAGCTGGTGCGCGAGCACTTTCTGCCGGCCGTGCTGGACCCCGGAGAGGAGGCCACCCTGCGGGAGGCCGTGCGCCAGATCGCCGAGAGCGCGGCCGAGCTGCCCCGGCTCGAGGCCGAGGTGCGGCTGTGCGACGCGTACCTCGAGCGGTTCCGGGCCCTGCGGGAGGCGAGCGCCGCGGCCGAGGAGGCCCGGGCGGCCCACGAGGCCCTGGGCCGGGAGGCGGCGCTGCTCGGGGCGCGGCTCGCGGCCACCGAGGAGCGGGCCCGGGCCGCGGAGGCCGAGGCGCGCACGGCCTTGGATGCCGCCCGGGAGGCCGAGCGGGAGGCCCGGGCCCGGCACGAGGCGTTCGCGTGGTTCCGGCTCCGCCGCGACCTGGACGGGGCAGAGGCGGCGGAGGCCGAAACCCGGGCAGCCCTGTCCGCCGCGGAGGAGAGAGTGGCCGCGGCCCGGCGCGCCGTGGCCGAGGTGGAGGCCATGGACCTGGCCGTGCGAAGCCACCGGGATCTCGCCCGGGTGGAGGCCTGGCGGGCCGAACGGGCCCTCAAGCTCCGGGGCCGCGAGGAGGTCGAGGCCGCCTGGCGCGAGGCGGCCGGACTGGCCGACGGCGCCCTGGCCCGGGCTCTGGAGCGGGCCGAGGACGAGGCCCGGGAGCTCGCGGCCCGAAAAGGGGCGCTCGAAACCGAACGCGAGGGGCTCTTGGAGCGGCGCCGGGCCTTGGATGCCCGTGCGGCAGCGGCCCGGGAGGGCCTGGGGCGGTTGCGGGAGTGGCTTCGGCTCGCCGCGGCCGAGGAGGAGGCCCTGTCCGACCTCCTGGCCGGCCGGCCGCCCGAGGAGGCCTTGGAGGCCCTGGCTGCCGAGATCGAGGCGGCCGGGCAGGACGCCGCCGGGGCCGAGGCCGAGGCGGCTGCCGCGGAGGCCGAGGCGCGGGCCCGGGACGGGGAGGCCTCGGCCCGCCGGGAGGAGGCCGCCCGCCTCAACGCCCGGGCCGCGGCGCTCGAGGAAAAGCTCGCCGAGTACGAGGCGGCCGCGGCCGACCTCGCCCCGGTGCTCTCCCGGTGGGGGTGCGAGCCCGCGCTGCCGTACCGGGAGCGCGACGCCGCGCTCCGGGCCGTGGACGAGGCCATCGCCGACCGGCGCGACCGGCTCCTTGCGGCCCAGGCCGCCCACGCCCGGGCCGAACGGGAGGTCGCGTTCCTGGCGGCCCAGGAGGCCCCCCTGCCGGCCGAGGATCTCTTGGCCGTGCGGGCCGCTTTGGAGGAGGCCGGTATCTCCACCGAGCTCGGGGCCCGGTGGCTGCGGCGGGCGCCGGCCGAGGCCCGGGAGGCGGTGCTGGGCCGGTGGCCGTTTGTGGCCCACGGCCTGGTGGCCGAAAGCCGGGGCGCCTGGAACCGGTTCGTCGACCGGGGGGCCGAGGTGCTGGCATCCCTCGACCTCCGGGCCGCCGTGCCCGTGGTGTCGCCCCAGCTCCTGGACGAGGCCCTCCGGGCGGGGGCGCCCGAGGGCGCAACCGAGGGGCTCGTGGTGCTGGCCGGCGGGGCGGGGTTCCCCCTGCCCTCGGCGAGCGCGGCCCTGTGGGACCCGGCCGCGTTCGAGGCGTTCGCGGCCGGGGCGGCCGAGAGGGCGGCCGGGGCGGCGGGAGAAGTCGAGCGGGCACGTACCTCCTGGGAGGAGGCCGCGGCCGACCGGGAGCGGCTCCTGAGGTTCTACGACCGCTTCCCGGAGCCTCGGGTGTCCGGGTGGGATCGGGAGCGGGGGGAGGCCCGGGCCGCGGCGGAGGAGGCCCGGGCGGAGGCCTCGCGGCTTGCGGCCGCCGCGGACGATCTTCGTGCCCGGGCCGAGGCGGCCCGGGCCGCGGCCGCCGGGGCCCACGACCGGGCCCGTCGGGCCCAGGCCGACCGGGCCCGGGTCGGGGCCTACTGGGAGCGGTTCGGCCGGGAACGCCCCGGAATGGAGGCCCGGGAGGCGGCGCTCGCGGCCGAACTCGAGGGGCTCCAGGTCGAGCGGGCCGAGCTGGACCGCCGGTTCGCCGAGGTGGAGGCCGACCTCGCGCGCCTGGGGGAGGCGCAGGCGTCCCTGGCCCACCGGGTCGCCGATCTGCGGCGGGAGCGGGCCGATCTTGCGGCGCCGGAGACCCGGGAGCCACCGGACGGTGCGGACCTTGCGGAGCTTCTCGCCCGGGCCCGGGCGGCCCGGGAGGCGTTCCACGGGCGGGCCCGGGAGGTGGGGGAGATCGACGAGCGGATCCGCGAAGCCCTGGCCCGCGTCGAGGAGCGGCGGGAGACGATCCGGGGCCTGGGGGTCGAGGAGCCCCCGGCCGAGCGGGTGGCGGCCGAGGCGGCGCGGTGGGACCCGGTGGCCCGGCGTCGGGACGCCCGGGAGGGGCTGCGGGCGGCCGAAGGGGCCCTGGCCGGGGCGCGGGAGGCCCACGAGGCGGCTCGGGCCAAGGCCCAGGCCCTGCGGGATCGGCTCGGCCGGCTGGCCGGAGAGTTCCGGGGGCGCCACGGCGTCGAGGTGGAGGAGACCCTGGACCCGGCCTGGGACGCCCTGGCCCGGGCCGAGGAGGCGGGTACCCAGCGAACCCTTACCGCGGCGGTGGCCCGCGCCGGGCGCTCCGTGGCCCTGGCCCAGGCCGCCTGGGAGGCCGCAGACGGGTTCCGGGCCCGGGCCGCCGAGGCGGCCGCCCGGGCCCGGGGCCTCGGCCCAGGGGCCTGGGAGGGGGAGGCCGAGCCCCTGGACCCCGACGAGATCGAGGCCGCGGTCGACGCCCTTCCCGCACTCCTCGAGCGGTGGCGCGAGGCCGGGGAGGCCCGCGACCGGGCCGTTCGCCGCCGGGAGCGGGCCCTCGCGGCGTTCCTGGAGTTTCTGCGCACCGAGGCGGTGCGCCTGGCGGGCCGGCTCGACCTCGCGGCCGAGGACGCCGAGCGGGCGCTGGCGACCCACGCCGGCGTGGAGCGGTACTGGGGCCTCCACGCCCCGGCCGTGGAGGACCTGCGGCGAAGCGCCCTGGCCGAGAAGGAGCGGCTCGAGGCCGAGAAGACCGAGGTGGCCGGCCGGTGCGCGGCCTTCGCCCGGCGGCTCGCCGAGGAGATCCGGTCGATCCAGCGCTACTCCACGGTGCGGTTCGCCGGCGGGGGCACCCGGCGGCTCCTCCAGGTGGACCTGGCCCTCCGGGACGAGGCCGCGGCCGAGGCCGAGATGCGGGGCTTCGTCCAGCGGTTCGTGGAGGCCTACGCCCAGGCCCCCGAAGCCGACCGGGCCTCCCTGGCCGTGCGCAGCGTGACGGGGTTCGAACTCCTGCGGGTGGTGGCCCGGCTCGACCGGGCCCGGGTGCGGATCTACAAGCCCAAGACCCCGGGGGCCCCGGCCCGGTACTCCGACTGGGAGGAGGTGCGGGCCTGGAGCGGGGGCGAGAAGCAGGTGGCCTGCTACCTCCTGTTTGTGGCCACCCTGACCTACGCCACCTACCGGGCGGCCGGCCGGGAGGACGCCACCAAGGTGCTCCTGCTCGACAACCCGGTGGGCGAGGCCAGTTCGGCCCACCTGCTGCGGGTCATGGTGGAACTCGCCCGGGAGAACGCGATCCAGCTCATCGTGCTCACGGCCCACCAGGACCCGGGCATCTGGAAGTACTTCCGCAACCTGGTGAGCCTGGTGCCCGTGCCGACCTCCCGGCGGACCTACGTGCAGCTCGACCGCGACACCATGGAGGCGTTCCGGGCCCACTTCGCCGTGGAGGAGGCAACGCTGCTGGCGGCGCCGAACCGGGACTGGGCCGAGGACTTCGCGCCCGAGGAGGGGGAGGTGGGTGAGGCCTGAGGATCTCGCGGCCGCGGCCGAGGGGTTCCTGCGCGAGGTGGCCCGCCGGGGCCGGCGCACCTTCGCCACCGACGATCTCGAGGCCCGGGTGCGCCAGATCCTGGGCCCCGAGGGGTACCTGGAGGCCGGGGAGTACGGGGCCCTGGCCCGGTGGGTGGCCGGGCGGGTGGAGGCGGGGGACCTCTCGCCGATCCGGGCCCGGGGCCGAAACGGCCGCCGGCCTCCCCTGTTTCGGGCGTACCGGCTCACGGCCCTCCCCGGGGCGCGACCGGATTGCCTGCCGCCCCTCCACCCCCGGATCGACCCCGCGGGCGCCCGGCGCCCGGGCCCGGGGCTTCGGGCCGCGGTGGAGGCGGTGTCGGCCTACCTCTTCGCCCACCCCGACCCGGCCGCCCGGCCCCGGGCGCCCCGCAACGAGCGGAGCCTCGAGATCTTCGGCGACGAGAAGTTCCTGGAGCGCCGGCCGGGGTTCCTGCGGACCCTGGGGCTCGACCTGGCGGACGTCCACGCCCTGGACGTGCGCGAGCCCTTCTTCCACCGGCGGTTCGGGGAGGGGCCGGCGGCGCTCGCCGTGGAGAACCTCTCGGCGTTCTGGTCGGTCTGCCGGGTGGTGGAGGAGGGCCGCTGGGCCTGGGGCGAGACGCCGGCCCTCGTCGTCTACGGCGAGGGGAAGAAGATCCTCCGGTCCATCGAGTTCCTCGAGACGTTCCCCGAGATCCGGCGGGTGGGGTACTTCGGCGACCTCGACCCCGAGGGGGTCCGGATCCTCGCGGAACTCCGCGGGCGGGAGCCCCGGTGCCGGCCCGAGGAACGCCTCTACCGGGCGCTCCTCGGGCAACGGCGTCTGGCGAGGCCCCTCAAGGAACGGCCGACGGAGGCCGATCCGCAGGGGGCGTTCGCGGGGTGCGGCGATCTGGCCGACCGGGTGGCCGACCTCTTCGCCGCGGGCCTCTGGCTCCCCCAGGAGGCGCTGGGCTACGAGGCCCTCCGGGCGGGGCCGGAGGGGGGCTAGGCGGCGTGGCGGCTAGGCGGCTGGGCGGCTGGGCGGCCGGGCGGCCGTGAAGCCCGGGTCCGCTTCGGCTTCGCCGGGTGGGCCGGTGCGGGGTGTTTGAACCACGGAGGGCACGGAGGACACGGAGAAGGCTCGGTCGAGGGGCTTCGGTCCGCCGGGTTCGCCGTGTCGGAACGGGCGCGGCGCCCGTCCCGACGGGGAACGACCGGCGACCCACGACGAACGGCCTTTCCCCGCCCTCACCGGTCCTCCGGCTCCCGGGGTCGGGAGATCTCCAGGTCCCAGTAAAGCCGCCCCTTGGGGTCGGCCACGATCCGGGCGCGGGACCGCACCAGGGTCTCGGCCTCGTCCGGATGTTCCCGGAGGACCTCGGCCTCGCCCGGCTCCACCGGCACCCAGTAGTTCCACTCCTCCGGTGCGCCCGGGCCCGAGGGCACCTCGACCCGCAGCCGCAGAAACGGCTGGCCGCACTCGCAGCACCGGCAGATCCAGAACGTGCGCCGGCCGGGCGTGCGGCCCCGGGCGAGGACCTCGAGCACGGTGTTCGGGGACTCGGGGGGCGCGTCCCGGCGAAGCAGTTGGCAGGTGCAGGGCGGTTCGGAGCCGGACGGCTGGGTCATCGGAGCCTCGGGTTCGGTTCGGGCCGGTGGGATTCAGTCAAGGGCGGATAGCGGGTTTTGTCAACCATTCGGTAGGGAGGTGCGGCATGAAACGGTGGATCTTGGCGGTGGCAGGGTGCGGGCTCCTCTGGGTGGGGGCGGCCGGGGCGTTCGAGGTGGGGGCCCGGGTGGCCTACTGGATTCCCCAGCTCTCCGGGGACGTGCGGCTCGACGACGGGGTGAAGGGCGACACGGTGGACTTTACCGACGACCTGGGGGTGGACGACGAGAACTTCTTCCTCGGGGACGCCTGGCTCTGGATCGGCGACCACCACCTGATCCTCTCGGCCACCCGGGTGGACTATTCGGGCACGAAGACCCTCTCGGGCGTGACCTTCGGCGGGAAGACCTTCACGGGCTCCACCGACACCTCGCTGGAGTACACCCAGCTCGATCTCGCGTACCGCTACGACCTGATCGACCTCGAGAACATCTTGGCCGGGTTCTCCCTGGGGCCCCAGGTGCAGGTGAAGTACCTGGACGGCGAGGTGCGGATGGAGGCGGCCGGCCAGGAGGAATCCCAATCCTTCCAGGTGCCGATCCCGCTCGTGGGCCTCGGGGGGCACCTGGGCATCCTGGCCGACCTCCTGGAGGTGCGGGCCCAGGCCGTGGGCATGGCCTACCAAGGGAACCGGATCGTCGAGGCCTCGGGCGAGGTCTCGTACAACCCGCTTCCCTTCATCGAACTCGTGGCGGGGTACCGGTACTTCCAGATCGACGTGGAAACCGACGACCTCACCCTCGATTACGCCCAGACCGGGCCCTACGTGGGCGTGGGGGCCAAGTTCTGATCGGTGGAAGCCCCCGTAGGCCGCCAGGCGGCCTGTTCGCGAAACACTGCCACGGGCCAACATCGGTACGAACGCTGCCGGGCGGGGCAAGGGGCCTGAGGCCAGAAGCCAGAAGACAGACGACAGGGGTTTTCTGACACCTGTCCTCTGACTTCTGCCCCCTGATACCACAGGTTGGGACAGCGGATGACGCTGGAAGCACAAAGGATTTTGGCTTCCCAGCCCCCCAGCGTTCCAGCGGGAAATGACATGGAAATCCGTGTGCGGGGGGAGGTGTGGCCGGCCGAGGACGTGATCTGGGCCGGGGACCGGCTGCTCGGTGAGGAGAACGACCTCCTGGGGGCCGTGCGGCGGTGGGGCCCGGGGGACGCCCGGGCCCACCTGGCCCTCGTACAGGCCGCCCGGGGGCTGGCCCGGGAGTACCCGGAAGACCTCCGGCCCCTGGGCCCGGGCGACGAGGTGGCCGTGGACGGGGAGCCCGTGGGCCCGCCCGTGGTGCTCGTGGCCCGGGGCGGCGAGGGGCTCGCGGTGTGGAGCCGGCTCTCCCCGGCCGAGACCCCCGGGGCCCTGGGCCGGCTGGAGCGCTACCTGACCCGGCTGGTCAGGCTCGACACGCCCTAGCCCCGGATCAGCTCTCCTCCTTGGCCAGAACCTCGGGCGGGAGCATCCAGGCCACCCGCCAATCCCCTTCCCCGTTCCGCTCCAGGCACACGGCCGTGCCGGGGACGAAGGCGCACACCGACGCCTCCTCGTCCCCGGTCACGAGCCGGGCCACCAGCCGGTCCACGAACGGCAGGTGGCCCACGAGGAGGGTGTCGTCCTCCCAGCCGGCGGCCTCGTCGGCCAGGGGCCCCACCGGGTCCTCGGGCCCGAGGCCGGCGCGCTCCTCCACCTCGCCCCTCGGCAGCACGGCCCACTGGAGGAGCTCGGCCGTCTGGCGGGCCCGCAGTTTCCCGCTGTGCCAAACCCGTTTGACCCGGATGCCCGCCCGGGCGAGAAACGCCGCGAGCCGTTCGGCGTCGAGCCGCCCCTTCTCGGAAAGGGGCCGTCCGGGGTCTTCCGCCTTGGGGACCGCTTCGGCGTGCTGCACCACGTAGAGCCGCATGATCCTCCCTCCCGCGCTGGAGCCCAGAGAAACCCTCGCTGCAAACGTAGCGCCCCCGCCCGCGGAATCAAGGCCCGCCCCCGGGGGCGACGAGGCGTGTAAATTCCAATCTCCTGCCACAGGGAGAAGGCCCGGGTGTGGGCGCGGCGTCCACGCCGCGATCCGGGCCGAAGGCCCGCAAGCACCCGGTCGTGGCTCGGAAGCCGCTCCCACGGGCTGGAACCGGCAGTGACGCTCAGGCGTTCAGCCTCCCAGCGTCCCAGCCTCCCAGCGTCCTAGCCGTTTTACCTGGAATGGCACAGCGCGCACATGTCGCGGCTGGGAAGCCGGGTCTTGTGGCGGTCGTCCTTGGCCGAGAAGTGGGCGTTGTGGCAGGTGGTGCAGGTGAGCGTGCCGTCCCGCTCCAGCGGGAACTCGGTGGCCCGGGCCTCGGCGGCCTGGCGGAGCCGCTCGAGCATCCAGTCGGGCGGGGGTTTGCCCATGTGGCTCACGTCCTGGTCCGAGAGGTCCTCGTGGCAGCGCAGGCAGATCATCTTCACCTGGCTCACGAAGTAGAGGTCCTCCGCCCGCTCCAACCCCTTCACCGGCGGCCGGTCGTGGCAGAACACGCACCCCTCGGTGGTGTCGTCCACGGTTTTGCGGTGGGGGTCGGTGGCCGCGAACCGCTCCTTCTCGTGGCAGCCCCAGCACAGGTCGAGCCGGAACCGTTTGGGGTCGTAGCGGCGCACGCTCATGTGCTGGGCGCCGGTTTCGCAGTTATTGGTGTGGCAGGTGATGCAGGTGGTCCGGCCCTCGGGGTCGAGGGGGAGCGCCCCGGCGTCCCGGAGGCGGGCGGCCATCTCGGGCGGGAGCGTCACGCCCACGGGGTGGTGGCTCCGGGCGGTCACGTGGCACGACACGCAAAGGAGAATGGCGTCGCCCTGGAACCGCAGATCGTGGCGCTCCTTGGTGATCCGCTCGGGGGCGGTCTCCACGTGGCAGCCCCGGCAGGCGTAGCGGTCGTTCTGGTGGGGGTTCTCCTGGAGCCCCCTTTCGAAGTGGAGTCCGTATGCCTCCCGCAGGAAATGGGTGAACCGGCTCGACCCGTGGGGGTTGTGGCAGGTGACGCAGGTGATCTCGCCCCCCGGGCCCCGGGGCAGTTCGTCGGGGAGGTCGAGCACCGGGTCGATGTTTCTCGGGTGGTCCTTGGCCCGCACGTCGTGGCAGAAGTCGCACAACCGGTTCGCCCCCACCCGCGGCCGGAGCCGGGTGCCGGCGAGCACGGCCCCCGGCCTCACCGAGGCGTGGCAGAAGGCGCACCGGTTCTCCCCGGCGTCGGCCCGGTGGGGATTGGTGCGGGCGAGCCCCCCACCGTGACACAGGGCGCAGAAATCCGAAAGGCTCTGGACCCCCGGGTCGTCGAAGCCCCGGAGCGCGTGGGGGCCGGCCGGGCCGTGGAGCCGGTGGCACGACCGGCAGGTGAGCCGGCCGTCCTCCAGGGGAAACGCTGGGGGCACGGGCTGGGACGGGGCCACCCCGTCCGGATGGAGGTTGGCGTCGGCGCCGTGGCAGGCCCCGCAGTCCACCGGCGACGCGGGGTCGGAGGCGTGGCATGCCTCGCACGCCTCGCCGTCGTGGGGCGGCGCGGGGGGCGGGAGCGACCCGGCGGCGGCCAGGGGCCACAGGGCCACGAGCAGGGCGGCGAGGGTGCGGAGCGGCACGGCGGTCCTCACATCGGGAACTCGGCCACCGGGGTGGTCCGGGTGGGGGCCGGGGACGGCTTCGCAGGCGCCCCGCCGGATTCGCTCGGGGCTTCGAGTTTCTCGATCTTCTCCACCACCTGGAGGTAGCCGGGGAAGATCCGGAGGCACCGCCGGTAGGCGGCCAGGGCCTCCTCGCGGTTCCCCTGCTCGGCCAAAATGTCCCCCACCAGGTCGTGGAGCTCGAAGGCGACTTGGGGTCGGGGTGACTCGGAAAGGGCCCGCCGGGCCTCGTCCAGGGCCTCGGCGGGCCGGCCGAGTTCCCGGAGGGTCAGGGCCTTCTGGAGGCGGGCCTCGTGGAACCGGGGGGCTAGGCGAAGGAGCCGGTCCAGGTCGCCGAGGGCCAGTGCCAGCTTCCCGGCCCGGCGGTTCGCCATGGCGATGTCAAAGAGCGAAAGCCGAAGGAACACGCTGCGCAGGTTGAACCGGGCCGGCCCGAACTCCGGATCGGCCTCCAGCGCGGCCTCGAACGCCCGCACGGCCTCCGGAAAGTCGTTGCGGTAGTAGTGGGCCACCCCGAGGGTGTTCCACACTTTCTCCCGGGCCCAGTAGTCGGGCCGAAGCTCCAGGAACGACCGAAGCAGGTCCACGGCTTGGTCGTACTCGCCGCCGCGCACGAGGAGGTTTCCGAGGAACACCCGGGCCATCTGGTAGGGGCTGTCCGGCGGGGTATCGGGACCGAGGGCCTGGAGAACGACCTCGTACGTCCGGCGGGCCTCCCCGTAAAAGAGGCCGGTCGCCTCGAACAGGGCGTGGTAGGCCTGGGCCAGGGCGAACCGAGGGGCGAGGGCGTCGGGGACCGCCGTGACGGCCCGTTCCAGGAGATCCTTTGCCTCGACGACGTCCCCCCGGCGGAAGGCCTCCACGCCGGCGGCGTAGGGGTCGGCGGCCCAGGCCACCCCCGCCCACAACGCCACCGCAATCACCGCCGCAACGACCCTCATGGTCCCCGGTTGCCCCCTCGGGTTGGTGTGCGCCCCCGGTCCTGTTGGGGGCCAGTGTGCCACCCCGGGGGATGGCCCGGCAACCGCTGCGGCGAGGGCGCTTGACCCGGTGGGCCGGATTGGTACCCTAGCGGGGCGGCTAGGCGGCTAGGCGGCTAGGCGGCTGGGCGGCTGGGCGGCTGGGCGGCTGGGCGGCTGGGCGGCTGGGCGGCGGGGCGGCGGAAACCCCGCGACGCCGAGTCCGTGGCCCGGTTTCCCGTGTACGGGAGGTTTGGGCCCCGCCGTTCCCGCACCGGCCCTCGCCCCTGGGGAGAGCGTGAGGGTGGAACGGGGCCGGTGCCTTTCCGCCGGGGGCGCGGAGTTCCCTCGGCTCCATCGCAGCAGGCAACCGGACGAGGATCCCATGAGAACGACGGAAGAGCGCCTGGAGCGGGTGGTGTGCGCCGAGCACTGCCGCCTGTTCAAACCCTGGGAGGAGCGCCAGAAGTGCGCCGGGTTCGCCCTGCTGCGCGATCAGGTGGCGCGCGGGGGGCTCGCCGTGGACGCCGTGGAGCGGCTGCGCGGGGCCCGGGTGCGGTGGAGCGGGAACCACGACGCCGTGATCCTTCGGAGCGCGTGCATCCGCTGCGAGCTCTATCCCTACCGCTGCCCCTTCCGCCGGCCGACGAAGGAGGCCGCGGGGGAACCGTGTGGGGCGGCCCTGGTGCTCGACGCCCTCCTGGAGCGCCGGGTGATCCGGGCCCAGGATCTCTTTTGGGGGGAACCGACCGGGGAGGCCCGTCCGAGTTGAGGGCGGAAGGAGACGACCTCGAGCTCGAGCGGGTGGTGCGCCACCTGCGGATCGGCCGGGCGTGGGCCGGGCGCACGGTGTTCGACGCCGTGCGCGAGGCGTTCCCCCAGGTGGAACCCCGGGAGGTGTTCCGCAAGTGCCGGTCCGGGGAGATCCGGGTGAACGATCGCCCGTGCGGCGCGCTCGACCGGGCGGGGGAGGGCGACGTCGTGTCGGTGGTGCTCTTTCGGCCGGCGCGGCCCACGGTGTTCCCGGCCGAACGGGAGCACGAGGCGGTCGACACCCCGGCCGGCCCGTTTCGTATCGTCCGCGAGGATCCCCACCTCCTGGTGGTGTCGAAGCCGCCGGGGTGCGCGAGCCACCCCGCTTTGGGGCACGCCGGCGACACCCTGATCGAGCGGGTCCGGGCCTACCTCGGGATTACCCCGGAGGCCCCCTTCCAGCCCGCGCTCGCGAACCGCCTGGACCTGGAGACCTCGGGGATCGTGCTCGTGGCCAAAACCCGAAACGCCCAGCGCCGCCTGGGACGGGCGCTGCAGCGGGGCGGGGTGGCCAAGGCCTACCTGGCCCTCGTGGCCGGCTGGCCCGAGCCCCCCGAGGGAGAGATCCGGATCCCCCTGCGCCGCCACCCCGATTCCCGCGACCGGGCCCGCCGGCCCGAGGGGCACCCCCGCCGTCAACCGGTGCTCCAGGAGGCCGTGACCCGGTACCGCACCCGGGCCCGGTACCTTCACCCGTTCCCGGTGGCCCTCTTGGAGATCGATCTCGTGACCGGCCGCACCCACCAGATCCGGCGGCACCTGCGGGCCGTGGGCCACCCCCTGGCCCTGGACCGCAGGTACGGGGACCCGGGGTTCAACGAGGATATGGTCCGGATCGCGGGGCTCGGCCGGATGTTCCTGCACGCGTTTCGGGTGCGGCTCCGGCACCCCGCCGGGGGCGGCATGCTCGAGGTGGAGGACCCGCTGCCCGAGGACCTTTCGGCCGCGCTCCGGGCGTTCGGGAGCCCGGTGTGGCAACCCGGGGATGCCCCGCCGCCGGAGGCGACGCCGACCCCTTCGTGACAAGGAGGCCCACATGCCCGATACCTATCGCGTCTTGGTGACCTGCTCCCTCGGCCAGGCGGCGCTCGACCGGTTCGCCCAGGAGCCCGGCTTTGCCGTGCACGTGGAGAACATCAACGACCCGGCCGAACTGGCCCGGCGGGTTCCCGGATTCCACGCCGTGGTCGTGCGCTCGAACGTCAAGGTGACCCGGGAGGTCCTGGAAGCCGGCACCGATCTCAAGGTGGTCGGGCGGGCCGGCATCGGGGTGGACAACATCGACGTGGAGGCGGCCACGCGACTTGGGATCGCGGTGGTCAACGCCCCGAGCGGCAACGTGGTCACGACGGCCGAGCACGCGCTGACCCTGCTGATGAGCACGGCCCGGAAGGTGCCCCAGGCCTGCGCCTCCCTGAAGGCGGGCAAATGGGAGAAGAAGCGGTTCCTGGGCCGGGAGCTCCGGGGCAAGACCCTGGGCATCGTGGGGGTGGGGCGGATCGGGTCGGTGGTGGCCGAGCTCGCCCGGGGCATCCGGATGCGGGTCATCGCTTACGACCCCTACCTCACCGAGGAGCGTGCCGCCCAGCTCGGGGTGGAGAAGGTGGACCTGGACCGGCTCCTGGCCGAGGCCGACGCGATCACGGTGCACACCCCCCTGACCCCCGAGACCCGGGGGCTCCTGGGCGACGAGGCCTTCGCCAAGGTCAAACCCGGCGTGATCGTGGTGAACTGCGCCCGGGGCGGCATCGTGGACGAGGACGCCCTCGACCGGGCCATCGCGGCCGGCAAGGTGGCCGGGGCCGCCCTGGACGTGTTCGAAACGGAGCCGCCGCCCCCGAAGCCCCTCTACGCCCGGGACGAGGTGGTGGTCACCCCCCATCTCGGGGCCTCGACCGTCGAGGCCCAGGAGAGCGTGGCGGTGGAGGTGGCCGAGAACGTGATCACGTTCCTGCGTACGGGGGTTGCGCCCAACGCGCTCAACGCGCCCAGCGTGCCCGCCGAGACCCTGGCGCGGCTGGGGCCCCACCTGGACCTTGCCCGCCGGTTGGGGTCGTTTCTGGCCCAGGCGGCCCCGGGCGCCGTGGACCGGGTGGTGGTGTCGGTCCAGGGGCAGGCCGCTTCGGGCCCCGGGGTGGACCTCATCGCGGCGGCGGCCCTCGAGGGGCTCCTGCGGCCGGTGCTGGAAAGCCGGGTGAACCTGGTGAACGCCTCGGCCGTGGCCAAGGAGCGGGGCATCCGGGTGTCGACCCAGGTTTCCGCCGACGCGGGGGATTTCACCGACCTGGTGGCGATCGAGGCGGCCGGGCCCGGGGGGGCGCACCGGGTGGAGGGGACGCTCTTCGGCAAGCACGAGCCCCGGATCGTGCGGTTCGACGCCTACCGGATCGACGCCCTGCCCCAGGGCACCCTGATCCTCATCTACAACCGCGACGTGCCGGGGGTGATCGGACGGATCGGCACCTGCCTCGGGGAGCGGGGGGTCAACATCGCGGGCATGTACAACGGCCGGGAGGCGCCGGGCGGCACGGCCATCAGCCTGGTGAACATCGACGGGCCGGCCCGGCCCGAGGTGCTCGGGGCCCTGCGGGAACTGCCCGAGATCCTGGAGGTGCGGGCGCTGGGGCTGTGAGCGGACGTTGGGACGTTAGGACGCTGGGACGTTCGGACGCGGAAAGGCTCTCTGCCCGTGGCGTCCTCGCTTCGTTCAAAGGGGAGTTTCTCCGTGGTCTCCGTGTCCTCCGTGGTGCAGATCTTCAAGACGGGGAGGGCGAATCGGCCTCCTGGGCCCGGACCCACTCGTCGATCCGCCGGGCGTCCTCCTCCGGCAGGTCCAGGAACTGGAGGCCGAAGCCCGGGGGGTGGGGGGAGCCGTGGCGGTAGGGCCGGGCCCACACCACCCGGGCCCGGCAGGAGAACACCCCCTCGACCCCCGGCAGTTCGAACCGGATCTCCACCTCCTCGCCCGGCCGGCGGGTGCGGGGCGAGTTGATGAACAGCCCGCCGCGGCTCACATTGGTGGCGTAGCCGAAGAACACCTCCATGCCGGCGATGCACCGGGCCTCCCGCACAAGGAGCGGGCTACGGGGGTGGGCCCGGCGGTCGGCCGGGGGCCTCGGGGGCGGCGGTTTCCTCATGGCCCGTCCTCCACGGTTTTTCGGTACACCAGCGCGCGGCCGTGGTACTCCGGCCGGAACCCATCGAGCCCCGAGAGGAGCGTCTCGGCGCCCCCCAGAATGAGCACCCCACCGGGCGCAAGGGCCGAGGCCAGGCACCGGTAGAGCTTGGCCTTCGTCTCCCGGCCGAAGTAGATCCCGACGTTGCGGCACAGCACCACGTGGAACCCCGTGTCGGGGGGCGGTTCGGCCACCAGGTTGTGGCGCCGGAACCGCACCCTTCGGCGCACGTTTTCTTTCACCCGGCCCCGGCCGTCGGGCAGGGGGTCAAAGTACCGCGCCCGGGCGGCCGCGTCGAGCCCGCGGGCGAGCTCCCAGTCGTCGTACTCGGCCCTGCGGGCCCGCTCCAGGGCCCGGGGACTCAGGTCGGTGGCCAGGAGGTCGAGCACGATCCGGCCGGTCTCGATCAGGTCCCACAGGCACATGACCACGCTGTAGGGCTCCTGGCCGTGGCTGCACCCGGCGCTCCAGACCCGCAGCCGAAAGGGAAGGGGCTTTCCCCGGGCGAATGCCGGTACGATCGCGTTGCGCAGGGCCTCGAAGGGGGCCCGGTCGCGGAAGAACGAGGTCTCCGGGGTGACCACGGCCTGAATAAGGGCTTCCACCGCGCGGCGGCCCCTCTGGGTCACGGCCGGCACGAACTCGTCCCAGTCCGCGCACCCGAGGTCCCGCAGCAACCCCCCGAACCGCGCCCGGGCGAAGTACTCCTTTCCCGGCCCGAGCCGGATGCCGGTGTGCCGGTAAACGAGCTCGGCGATGGCCCGGTACGCGTCCGGCCGGAGCGGTGGGATGGGCTGGGGTTCGGCCACGGGTCGTCCTCGGCAAACGGGTATCCGCCGGCTCCCCGGAACCGGGGAACCGGCGTCTTCCCTATCGGCCGTTTCGGCCCGATCGTTGACCCCAAGTTGCCCCGAACGGCGGCGCTCGGGCATGATCTGGTGGGGCGTGGGGGTGCCCGCAGGGCCTAGCAGCGCGTGGGGGCTGACCGGCGAGCCCGGGTGCCGCTTGTAGGAGCGCCTCCCCAGGCGCGATCCGGGCCGAAGGCCCGCCGGAAAAATTGTCGCGGTTCGGAATCCGCTCCCACGGGCCGGGACAAGCGCCGACGCTGGAATCACCGAAGATTTTGGCTTCC
>NZ_BAAHXI010000046.1:0-34004 GCF_054656955.1 Deferrisoma palaeochoriense | reverse complement strand
CCCCCCCCCCCCCCCCCCCCCCCCCCCCCCCCCCCCCCCCCCGTCTTTATCACACACGCGACGCCAAACCCCGAGCCGGGTTTTGGGCTGGGGGGGGGTTTTTTGTTTAAACAACCCCCCAAAAAAGGTGGGGCCGGGGGGCGCCCCCCCCCCCCCCCCGGGACTCCCTCCCATGCCGAACTTGCCGTCCGATAGGCCCCGCGCCGGGCCGGGCGGGCCCCGGCCGGCCCTGGGCACGTTCCTCGGGGTGTACCTGCCCACGGTGCTCACGATCCTGGGGGTGATCCTCTACCTCCGGCTCGGGTGGGTCGTGGGCCACGCCGGGCTCTGGGCGTCGCTCGGGATCGTGGTGCTCGCGAACGGCATCACGCTCCTCACCTCCTGGTCGCTCGCGGCCATCGCGACGAACGGCAAGGTTGGGATCGGCGGGGCCTACTTCATCATCTCCCGCAGCCTGGGGCTCGAGGTGGGGGGCGCCATCGGGCTGCCGCTCTTCCTCTCCCAGGCCCTGAGCGTCACCCTGTACGCCTACGGCCTGGCGGAATCCCTGACCTTCGTGTGGCCCGAGATCCCGGTGCCGGCGGCGGCGTTCGCCATCGTCGCGGCGGTGGCCCTGTTGGCGCTCGGGGGCGCCGCGGCGGCCCTGCGGGCCCAACTTCCCATCCTCGGGCTGATCGGGCTTTCCCTCGCGGCCCTCCTGGCCGGCGCCGTGGCCGAACCCCGGGGCAGCCTGGGCCTGGGCCCCTCGGGCGAGGTGCCGTTCTGGACGGCCTTTGCCGTGTTCTTCCCGGCCGTCACCGGCATCATGGCCGGGCTCGGGCTGTCCGGGGACCTCCAGGACCCCCGGCGGGCGATCCCCCGGGGCACCCTGGCCGCCTGGGCCACGGGGTTCGCCGTGTACCTGGCCACGCCGTTTCTCCTGGCCTGGGCCGTACCCGCCGAGGACCTCCGGTCCGATCCCCTGGTCTGGACCCGGGTGGCCGTGCTGGGCGCCTGGCTCGTCTTTCCGGGGCTCTGGGGCGCCATCTTCTCCTCGGCCGTGGGGTCGGTGCTCGGCGCGCCCCGCACGCTCCAGGCCATGGCCCTGGACGGCCTGGTGCCCCGGTGGCTCGCCCGGCGAAGCCGGCGGCTGGGGGAGCCCGTGGCCGGGCTCGCGGTCACGGCGGGGTTGGCCCTGGGGGCGACCTTCCTCGGGGAGCTCAACCTGGTGGCCGAGGTCGTGTCCATGTTCTTCCTCACGGTCTACGGCACCGTGAACCTGGTGGCCGCCCTGGAGGGGCTCTCGGGCGACCCCTCGTGGCGGCCCCAGGTGCGGGTGCCCTGGGCCCTGAGCCTCGCCGGGGCGCTCGGGTGCCTCGGGGTCATGGTGCTGATCAATCCGGTGGCGAGCGCCGTGGCCGTGGTGGCCGAGGGGGGGCTGTGGCTCACCTTCCGCCGCCGGGAGCACCGGGCCGCCTGGGGCGACGTGCGCCGGGGACTCCTGGAGGCCCTGGTGCGCTGGTGCCTGGTGCGGCTTTCGAACCTGCCCGTGACCCCGCGGAGCTGGCGGCCCCACATCCTGCTCTTCGTGGAGCGGGTGGAGGAGCGGCTCGACCTCGTACGGTTCGCCACCTGGTTCACCCAGGAGCGGGGCCTCGTGACCGTGTGCGAGATGTGGGAGGAGGCCGAGGAGCTGCCCGGCGATCCCCTGGAGCGGCGGGCCGAGATCGACCGCGTGCTCCGGGCCGAGGGCCTCGTGGCCTTCGGCGAGGTGGACGTGGTGCCCTCGGTGGAGCAGGGGCTCTTCGCCGTGGCCCAGGCCAACGGCATGGCCGGTATCG
The DNA here is from genome assembly GCF_054656955.1 of Deferrisoma palaeochoriense. NCBI lineage: Bacteria > Pseudomonadati > Thermodesulfobacteriota > Deferrisomatia > Deferrisomatales > Deferrisomataceae > Deferrisoma > Deferrisoma palaeochoriense. The sequence goes on along the minus strand of NZ_BAAHXI010000046.1, from coordinate 32,184 downwards.
CGAGCAACACCCTGATGCTCGGCTGGCCCCAGGACCCCGACCGGCTCGCGGCCTGGCTCCGGGTGGCCACAAGGCTCGAGCCCATGCACAAATCGCTCATCCTGGGGCGGGCCGAGCCGCCGTGCCCCCGGCGGTCCCAGCCCGAGGTCCACGTGTGGTGGGGCGGGCTCGAGCGAAACGGCGACCTCATGCTCCTCCTGGCCTACCTCCTCACCCGGAACCCCGAGTGGCGCCGCTCCACGATCCGGGTGCTGAGCATCGCCTCCAACGAGATGATGCGCGAGGCCACTGAGCGGAACCTCCGGCTTCTCATGCCGGAAATCCGGATCGAGGCCGAGGTGGAGGTGCTCCTGCGGCCGGCCGGCGGCACGGTGGCCGAGATGATCGCCGAACGAAGCGGCGAGGCCGACGTCGTGTTCCTCGGGCTTGCGCTCCCGAAGCCCGGGGACGAGGCCGCCTACGCCCAGCGCCTGACGGCCCTGGCCGCGGGGCTTCGCACCTTCTTCTTCGTCCGAAACGGGAGCGTGTTCGTGGGGGACCTCGTGCTCCCCGAGCCGGCCACACCGGAGGAAGAACCCCCGGCCGAGGAGCCAGCGGACGAGGTCTGAGCGGCGAAGACCCTGCCCCCGGTACAAAGCTCGGGAAACGTATGCCCAAACGAGAGGCCTTCGCCCAGCGGGTGCGGGCAGGGGCCGTTGTGGGGGAGACCGCCATGCGTTTCCCGGTGGGCCGCGAGAGGGCCTGACCATGGACCGCAGACCGGCAACCGTGGACCGAAGTTTCTCGGAGGAAGGAAACAAAATGAACCGGATCAGGCACACCGAGAAGTTCCAGATCTCCCGCCCTGTGGATGTCGTGTTTCCCCTGTTCAGTCCGGAGGGCGAAAAACGTTGGGTCCCCGGATGGGACTACAGGAACGTTATGGGAGACACAACCCTACGTGAGGATTATGTTTTTGTGACAGAAAGTCACGACCACGCTGCCGGGGAAGCCATATGGATCGTCAAACGGTATGAGCCGGAGAACTACTGTGTCGAGTTCTATAAGGTAGAGGCGGGGGAAAAAGTGGGGGTTGTCTCCGTTCGCTGTGTTCCGGTTTCCGATGGGGAAACGGAGGTGTGGGTTGCGTACGAGTACATTGCGCTGACGGAAAAGGGGCGTGGATTCATAGAAACTTTCACCGAAGACGCGTACAAGGAATTTATCGGCGAATGGAAGCGATTGTTGGAAGCGTACTTCCTCGCGGTTTAGTGCTGCTAATACCGTCGAACGTGTTACCGGAGGCGGGTGGGGGGCTGGCTCCGGCCGGGAAGGAATTCGCCGACGGGGCTGGGCCGGAGAGCGGTATTCCCCGGATGTGAGGGAAAGATAATGGGAACCTGGAAGACGATCGAGCATACGGCGGACCTGGCCCTCGAGGCCGTGGGGGCGACCCCGGAGGACGCCCTGGAAGCCCTGTGCCGGGGCCTTTTGGCCCAGATCACCGACCCGGAACGGGTGTCGCCCGGGGAGGAGCGGAAGGTCGAGGTGGAGGGGTTCGACGAGGCCGAGGCCCTGGTGGGGTTTCTGAACGAGGTCCTGTACCTGGTGAACGCGGAGCACTGGCTCCCGGCCCGGGTGGAGGTGCGGGAGGCCCGGGGGGTGCGCATCGCCGGCACGGCCCGGGGCGAACCCCTCGACCCCGGCCGCCACCCCTTCGACCTCGAGGTCAAGGCCGCCACCTACCACGACCTTTTCTGGGGTCCCGACCCGGAGGGCGGGGGGTGGAGGGTTCGGGTGGTGTTCGATGTGTGAGCGCCGGGCCGGTTTGACTCCCACCCGGGTTTGGCGTACCTATGGTCGGCCGAGGAGGTGATGCGCCGTGTGTGAGTCGAACGCGTTTCTCGTCCGGGGCGACCGGGAGGAGACGCTCCTCGAAGAGGTCACCCACATGGAACCCGTGGAGGGGGGGTACCGCCTCCGGAACCTGTTCGGGGAGGAGGCCGTGGTGCGGGGGCGGCTCAAGGAGGTCAACCTCCTCAAGCACCGGATCGTGTTCGAAGAAGCCTAGGGGAGGGGCGGCCCGTTCGCCCCTCCCGACGAGATTGCCGCCTGCTGGGGGCGCGTGACGCTGAGAGTTCCCGCCCGGGAACGACCCCTGGAACCTGACCTGGGTAATGCCAGCGTAGGGAAGCAGCCGCGGCCGAAAGCCCGCCTTTCGCCCGCCGTTCGCCGTTCCGGCGACGTTCCCCGCCGCTTGGCCTGCCGCTCCTGGAGGGCCGCCCACCGTGTTGCGCCCACCGAGCCCGCTCGTGGCGATCGCCGACGCCGACCTCCTGGGGGGAGACCCCGTCGGGCCGGCCGTGCGCGCCGCGGCCGCGGGCGTCCGGTGGGTGTGCCTGCGGGCCCGGGCCGCCTCGACGGCCGAGCGCATCGCCTGGGCCGGGGCGATCCGGGAGGCGAGCCCCGGCGTGTTTATCACGGTGCACGCCGACCCCGAGGCCTGCCGGGCCGTCGGCGCCCCGGGGCTCCATCTGCCGGGCTGCGGGTTCGACGTGGCCCGGGTGCGGCGCGAGCTTCCCGGGGTGCTCCTCGGCGTTTCGTGCCACGACCGCGGGGAGCTCGAGGCCGCCCGGCGGGCCGGGGCCGACTACGCGTTTTTGAGCCCGGTGTTCCCCCCGGCGTCGAAGCTGGGGACCCCCCTGGGGCTCGAACGGTTTCGGGAGCTGGCGACCGGGGCCGGGATCCCGGTGATCGGCCTCGGGGGGATCACGCCCGACCGGGTGGGGCCGGTGCTCGCCGCCGGGGCGGCCGGGGTGGCCGTGCTGGGGGCGCTCTTTCTCGCGCCGGACCTTGGGGCGAGGGTGGCGGAGTTCCGGGACGCCCTCGAACGGGCCGGGCGGCCCCTCGGGCCGGCAAGGGAACACGAGGAGGTGGAGACGTGAGAGAGGTTCAAGCGACTCCCCCCCGGTGCCTCACGGTGGCCGGATCGGACTCCGGCGGGGGGGCCGGCATCCAGGCCGACCTCCGGACCTTCGCGCTCCTGGGCTGCCACGGGAGTTCGGCGCTGACGGCCGTGACGGCCCAGAACAGCGTGGGGGTCCACGGGGTGTACCCCCTGGAGCCCGGGGCCGTGGGGGCCCAGATCGACGCGGTGCTCTCGGACATCGGGGCCGACGCGGTGAAGACCGGCATGCTCCACTCCGCCCCGATCATCGAGGCCGTGGCCGAGGCGCTCGGCCGCCACGGGGTGGAGCGGCTCGTCGTGGACCCCGTGATGGTGGCCAAGGGCGGAGCCCCCCTTCTGCGGGACGACGCGCGGGACGCCCTGGTGGGGCGGCTTCTCCCCCGGGCGCTCCTCGTGACCCCCAACCTCCCCGAGGCCGAGGCGCTGGGGGGACGCCCCATCCGCTCCGCCGAGGACCGGGAGGCCGCGGCCCGGCGGGTGATCGAGGCCGGGGCCCGGGCCGTCCTGGTGAAGGGGGGGCACGCGGAGGGGGCGGAGGTGGAGGACCTTCTCCTCTTGGCCGACGGCGGGACGCACCGGTTCCGGTCGCCCCGGGTGCCCACCCCCCACACCCACGGCACGGGCTGCACCCTCTCGGCCGCGATCGCGGCCTTTCTGGCCCGGGGCGACGGCCTGGTGGACGCGGTGCGCCGGGCCCGGGCGGTCCTCGTGGAGGCTGTGGCGAACGCCTATCCCCTGGGGGCCGGCCACGGCCCCACCAACCCCTGGGCCGGGTCGCCCCTGGTGGCCCGCCACGGGGTGCTGGAGCGGCTCTGGGCGGCCTGGGAGATCTTGGAAGAGGCGAACCCGGTGGAGCTCATCCCCGAGGTGCAGTCGAACCTGGCCGAGGCCCTGCCGGCCGCGGCCACCTTCGACGACGTGGCCGCGTTTCCGGGCCGGATCGTGCGGGCGGGGGACCGGGTGCGGCGGGTGGACGGCCCGCGGTTCGGGGCGAGCCGCCACATGGCGAAGATCCTCCTCGCCTCGGCCCGCTGGGGAAGCCCGTTCCGGGCCGTGATGAACGTGCGCTACGGGGAGGACGTTCTCGATGCCTGCCGGGCCCTGGGGCTTCGGGTCGAGGGGTTCAGCCGCGCCGAGGAACCGAGGGAGGTGAAGGAGCGGGAGGGGTCCACCCTGGAATGGGGCACCGCCGAGGTGCTCCGGAGGGCCGCCCGGGCCCCGGACGCGATCTACGACACCGGGGACCAAGGGAAGGAGCCCATGATCCGGATCTTCGGCGCCACCGCGCCCGAGGTGGCCCGCCGGGTCGCGGCGGTCGCGCGGGAGATGCGCCGGGTCGCGCCATAGAGGGCCGGGGTTGGCGACCGCGTGGGGCGGTCGATCGGCCCGCATCGCGTCGATCAGGCCGGGAAGCCGGTGGGGCAGCCTTCGAGCCTCCCAGCTTCCCAGCCTCCCAGCCGAGAAGAGGATGAACCGATGACGATTCTGGAAGCGTGCCGGGCCGGCCGGGTGCCGGATCCGGTGGTGGAAGCGGCCAGGGCCGAGGGGGTGGACCCCGAGGCCCTGGCGGCCTCGGTGGCCCGGGGCGAGGCGATCGTGTGCCAGAACCGGAACCGCCCCGGTTGCCGGCCCCTGGCCATCGGCAAGGGGCTCCGGACCAAGGTGAACGCCAACATCGGCACGAGCAAGGACCAGATGGACCCCGAGGCCGAGATGGCGAAGCTGCGGGCCGCGCTCCGGGCCGGGGCCGACACCGTGATGGATCTCTCCACCGGGGGGCCGGTGCGGGAGATCCGGCGCCGGATCCTGGCCGAGTGCCCCGTGCCGGTCGGGACGGTGCCCATCTACCAGGCGGCGGTCGAGACGGTGGAGGCCGGCCGGGCGATCCCCGAGATGGATCCGGAGGTGCTCTTCCGGGTGATCGAGGAGCAGGCCCGGGAGGGGGTGGATTTCGTCACCGTGCACTGCGGCATCACCCGGGAGGGGGTGGAGTTCCTGGAGAGCCAGCCTCGGCTGCTGGGGGTGGTCAGCCGGGGCGGGTCGTTCACCGTGGCCTGGATGCGCCAAAACGGGGCGGAGAACCCGCTCTACGACCAGTTCGATCGGTTGTGCGAGATCTGCCGGGAGCACGAGGTGGTGCTGAGCCTCGGGGACGGGTTCCGGCCGGGGGCGCTCGCCGACGCCACCGACCGGGGGCAGATCCACGAGCTCATGGTGCTCGGCAGGCTGACCCTTCGGTCCTGGGAGGCGGGGTGTCAGGTCATGATCGAGGGGCCGGGCCACGTGCCCCTCGACCAGATCGAGGCGAACGTGAAGCTCCAGAAACGGCTCTGCCACGGCGCGCCGTTTTACGTGCTGGGGCCGCTGGTGACCGATGTGGCCCCGGGGTACGACCACATCACCTCGGCCATCGGCGGCGCCCTGGCCGCCTGGGCCGGGGTGGACATCCTGTGCTACGTGACCCCGTCGGAACACCTGGGGCTGCCCACGGCCGAAGACGTGCGGGAGGGGGTGATCGCGGCCCGGATCGCGGCCCACGCGGCCGACGTGGCCAAGGGGGTTCCGGGCGCCCGCGCCTGGGACGACGCCATGAGCCGGGCCCGGGCCGCCCTGGACTGGGAGGAGCAACTCCGGCTCGCCGTGGACCCGGCCAAGGCCCGGCACCTGCGGGAGCGGTGCCTTCCGGCCGACGCCGAGGTGTGCACCATGTGCGGGGAGTTCTGCGCCGTGAAGGTGTTCTCGGGTCGAACCGGGTAGGGCGCCGGTGGCGGGGCGGCCGCAGGACCGCCGGGCCGTCTGGGCCTGGGCCCTCTACGACTGGGCCAACTCGGCCTTCGCCACCGCGGTGATGGCCGGGTTTTTCCCGGTGTTTTTCCGGGAGGCCTGGAGCGCCGGGGCCGCCGAGGGGGTGGCGACGTTCCGGCTGGGGCTCGCGAACTCCGCGGCCAGCCTGGCGGTGGCGGCGGCCGCGCCGTTCCTGGGCGCCCTGGCCGACGCGGGGGGCGCAAAGAAGCGCTGGCTCCTGGGGTTTGCCGCCGCCGGCATCGGGGGAACGGCGGCCCTCGCCGGGGTGCCCGCCGGCGGCTGGGCGTGGGCCGCGGCCCTGTACGCTCTGGCCACGGTCGGGTTCATGGGGGCCAACGTGTTCTACGACGCCCTCCTCGTGGACGTGGCCGAGCCGGCGGTGAGGGATCGGGTGTCGGCCCTCGGCTACGCCCTCGGGTACCTCGGGGGCGGCCTCGCCTTTCTGGGCCTCCTGGCGGCCGTGCTCCGGCCCGAAGCGCTGGGGCTTCCCGGCCCGGGCGCCGCCGTGCGGTTCGCCTTCGTCGCGGTGGCCGCGTGGTGGGCCCTGTTCTCGGCGCCCCTCGCCCGCTGGGTGCGCGAGGCCCCCGGGGCGCGGGGGATCTCCTGGCGCGCCGGGGCGGCGCGGCTCCGGCAAACCCTGGGGGAGGTGCGCAACCACGGGCCGGCGCTCCGGTTCCTGCTGGCCTACTGGCTCTACATGGACGGGGTCGACACCGTGGTGCGCATGGCCGTGGACTATGGGCTGGCCCTCGGCCTCGGGGCCGGCGACCTGATGAAGGCCCTCCTCGTGACCCAGTTCGTGGGGTTCCCCGCGGCCGTGGCGTACGGACGTCTGGGCGAGCGGATCGGGCCCAAGGCCTCGATCCTCCTGGGGCTCGGCATCTACGCCGGGGTGACGCTGTGGGCGCGGGGGATGAGCACCCCGGCCGAGTTCTACGGCCTCGCCGTGGTGATCGGGCTCGTGCAGGGCGGGGTGCAGGCCCTGAGCCGGTCGTTCTTCAGCCGGCTCGTCCCGCCCGGCCGCAGTGCCGAGTTCTTCGGGTTCTACAACCTGATGGGCAAGTTCGCGGCCGTGATCGGCCCCGCCCTGATGGGGGCGGTGGGCTGGTGGACCGGGAACCCCCGGGACGGGGTGCTCGCGGTGACGGGGCTCGTGGTCGCCGGGGGGATCGTGCTCCTGGGCGTGCCCGGGGCGGGGGAGGGGAGGGCCGATGCTGCGTAGCCGCATGCCGGGGGAAACGGGGGAACCGCCGGAAACTCGGGCCATCCTCGATACCCCTTCGGGTACCACAAGTATCCCTTCGGGTCCTTGACGTTGCAGTGCAGCAAACCTAGACTGCGGGCGTGTCGGAACGAACCCCTTTGGAGAGGAGGAGTGAACCATGCCCGCACGTGAAACCTTCGTCGACCGCGCAGCGAACCTTTGGACCCAGCAGATGGACCGGTGGATCGAGTCCGTGAACCTGTGCCAGAACCAGTACGAGCGCATGCTCAACCTCTGGATGGGCCAGATGACCGAGGCCCAGAAGGAGGGGCAGAAGTTCTGGAAGGAGTGGATGGAGTGCTGCACCAAGGGCCAGGCCGACTGGCTCAAGACGGTGCAGACGGGCCTCAAGGAGGCCGCCGAGTTTTTCCGGTTCCAAGAGCCCTCTTCGGGCGGCAAGGCATAACGTCCCGTTCGGGGCGGGGTGCAGGCCCCGCCCCTTTTTTCGTGCCGGGGGGCGCTGCGTAGAAGCGGGCCCGGCGGGGCCGGGCTTCGGGGGTCCGATGAGCTGGCTGAAAGGGCCCGAACCGTCGGGCGACCGATGACCGGCGACCGGTGACTGGTGACTGGTGACCGAATTTATGAAAGGAGTCGTGGCCATGAAGACCGTAGGCGAGATTCGGATGGGCGAGCGGGCCCGGTTGGTGCGGGAGGTCACCGACGTGGATCTCGCCCTGTTCGGGGCCGCGAGCGGCGACGTGAACCCGGTGCATTTCGATGAGGAGTACGCGGGGGCAACCTTCTTCAGGGGCCGGATCGCCCACGGGATCCTGTGCGCGAGCTTCATCTCGGCCGTGATCGCGGGGAAACTGCCCGGGCTGGGCACGATCTACGTGAGCCAGACCCTGAAGTTCAAGGCCCCGGTGCGGATCGGCGACCGGATCACGGCCGAGGTGGAGGTGCTCGAGGTGGACCCGGAAAAAAACCGGGTGCGCCTCAAAACCACCTGCACGAACCAGGACGGAGTTGTCGTTCTGGACGGCGAAGCCGTGGTCATGCCGCCCAAGCGGAAGCTCGACGCCCGGGCCCTGGAGGACGTGGCCCAGCGCCAGGCCCTGGTGGAGAGGACCCTGGCGAGCGCCCGGGAGGCCTTTGGCCGCGTCTGGCAGGGCGGGGACGAGTCCGCGCCGGAACCGCTCCGCCCCGCCGAGGGGGTGGCCGGCTGGATGGCGCTCTGGACCGGGCAGATGCTCGATGCGCAGCGCCGGAGCCGGGACATGCTGCTTTCCTGGGTGGGGCTCTGGGACCAGGGGACCCGGGAGATGGTGGCCGCATGGCGCAAGAGCCTGGACCAGTGGAGGGATGTCTGGACGCCGCGCCGCGACGTGCATTGACACACGGTCCGAGGGAACGGGAGGGAGGGGAAGGGGGCGAGAGGGCGCTCTGCGCCCTCTCGCCGTTTGGGTGGTGCCGTTGACCCCGGCCGAGGGGCGGGGGTAGGGTTCTCGGGCCAACCCACCGGTCGGCCGAAAAGGGCATCCCAAATACCTTCGGTCCACGGTCGCCGGTCGGCGGTCTCCGGTCCCTTGGCCCAGGCCGCGGCCCCGCCTGGCCGGGAGCGCAAAGTTACTATCAACCCGGCGTCAATACAGGCGCGCAAGGAGATCGCGAGGGCATGGGGCCTGCTTCCGGCCGGGCGCGAGTGCGGCACCCGATCGCCGCGCCTTTCCATGCCGTTGCCGGCTCGGCAGGCCGGTGCGGCGGTGGCGGACGGTCCGGATCTTCCAAAGCGACCTAGGCGTGGTGATGGCGCGGCGAGGTGAGGGGCCGCCCCCGGTTCTCCACCAGCCCACCGCGGGTTTCCGTAGAAACGACGGGGATCTGACAATACTTCCGTTGGCCTTAGCAATACGGTTGCCGCGAACAGGTCGCCCCTCGCGGCCTTCCAGCGGTCCAGTTTCTCAGCCTTCCAGCATGGAAAGGAGTGCCGGCGATGAAGACGGTGGAAGAGATCCGGGTCGGCGATCGAGCGAGCCTCGTGCGGGAGGTTACCGAGGCCGATCTCGCGCTGTTCGCCGCGGCGAGCGGCGACACGAACCCGATCCATTTTGACGACGCCTATGCCGAGTCGACCTTCTTCAAGGGCCGGATCGCCCACGGGATCCTGTGCGCGAGCTTCATCTCGGCCGTGATCGCCGGGAAACTGCCCGGTCTGGGCACGATCTACGTGAGCCAGACATTGAAGTTCAAGGCGCCGGTGCGGATCGGCGATCGGATCACGGCGGAGGTCGAGGTGCTCGAGGTGGACCCGGAAAAAAACCGGGTGCGCCTCAAAACCACCTGCACCAACCAGGACGGGGTCGTGGTTCTGGACGGGGAGGCCGTGGTCATGCCGCCCAGGCGAAAGATGCCCGAGGCAACCCTCGACGAGATCGAGGAGCGCAAGCGGGCCCTGGAGCAAAGCCTCTGGGCCTACCGCGACACCGTTCTCGAGCGGCGCCGGGCGGCCGAGGAGGCGATCCGGGCGTCGTTGGAGGGGTAGGGGCTCGGAGATCAGAAGACAGAGGACAGAAGACGGAGGACAGGGGGTGTCTGACTCTCCTGGGTAAGCCCCCGGCTCTGCCGGGGGACTCCCAGAGTTTGACAGTTCCGGGAGTATGCCGTTGTGCGGTGCCCGCCGGCTTCACTCCCCGGAGTTTCCGGTTCTGCTGGGACCCATATTGCTAGGCGCAAGCGAGATGTTTGGGTCCAAAGGGTTTTGACTTTCCGGTTGCGATCAGGCCCCTTTGAGGGGCCAGCAACCGCAAGCCCCCGGCTTTGCCGGGGGTACCTGACACCTGTCCTCTGAATTCTGACCCCTGATACGCATGTGGGCCCGTTCAGATCCGCAGGCCGCCGTCCACCTCGATCACCCGGCCGTGGACGTAGTCGTTCTCTAAGATGAACTTGAGGGCGTGGGAGATCTCCTCGGGCCGGGCGAGCCGGCCCAGGGGAATCATGGCTTCGATCTTCTTGAGCACGTCCTCGCGCATCTGGGCGGTCATGTCGGTGGCCACGTAGCCCGGGGCGAGCGCCGCCACCCGGATACCGTAGCGCACGAGCTCCTTGGCCCACACCACGGTCATGGCGTCGAGCCCCGCCTTGGTGGCCGAGTAGTTGGTCTGGCCGATGGCGCCCGCCCGGTTCACCGACGAGATCGGCACGATCACCCCGCCGGTGCCCTGCTCCACCATGCGCTTGGCCGCCTCGCGGCCGCACAGGAACACCCCGGTCAGGTTCACGTCGAGGACCTCGCGCCAGTAGGCGGTGGGCATCGTCTGGACGGTGCCGTCCTTCTTCTTGACCACCAGCGCGTCCCTCGTGATCCCCGCGTTGGCCACGAGCACATCGATGCCCCCGAAGTGGCCCACGAACGCGTCGAACAGTTCGACGACGTCGCTCTCGGAGGCCACATCCGCCCGGTGGGTCCAGATCTCGAGGCCCTGGGCGCGGGCCTCTTCGGCGAACGCCCGGAGCCGCTCCTCGCTCGTGGCGCACACCCCCACCCGGGCGCCGGCCTGGGCCAGGTCGAGGGCGAACCGCCGGCCCAGGCCCCGAGCGCCCCCGGTGATCAGGATCCTGGATCCCTCGATCTTCATCGGTCGCCTCCTTCGGGCCTTCGGGCCCTACACCCGCTCCTTGACCCAGTTGGCGATGGTGGGCGCGAGCTCCCGCTGGGAGCGGCTGCTCACGTAGATGCCGATGTGCCCGCCCGGGAAAGAGAGGGTGGTGAAATCCTTCGTGCCCACGTACTTCTCCAGGGCCTTCGACGAGCTCGGGGGAACCAGGTGGTCCTCGTTGGCGAAGATGTTCAGGACCGGCATGGTGATGTTCTTGAGATCCACCCGTCGGCCGCCGATCTCCACCTCGCCCTTGATGAGCTTGTTGCCCTGGTAGAATTCCTTGATGAACTGGCGGAACGCCTCGCCGGCCTGGTCGGGGCTGTCGAAGATCCACTTCTCCATGCGGAGGAAGCTCCGCAGGTTCTCCTCGTCGTCCAGAACCGACACGAACCCCACGTACTTCTGGACCATGAGCTGCCAGGGCTTGAGCATCAGGAAGCCCCAGTTCATGAACTCGCCCGGCACGTTGCCGAACGCCTCCACCATGGTGTCCACGTCGAGGTGCTGCGACCAGATGTTCAGGAGCCCGTCCTTCACGTGGAAGTCCACGGGGGTCACCATGGTGATCAGGTTCTTGATGTTCTCCGGGTGGAGCGCCGTGTAGCACAGGCTGAACGTGCCGCCCTGGCAGATGCCCAGGAGGTTGATCTGATCGAGACCGTGGCGCTTCTTGATCACCTCGACGCAGGAATGGATGTAGCCGTTGATGTAGTCGTCGAGCGTCAGCCACCGCTCGGCCCGGTCCGGGTACCCCCAGTCGATCAGGTAGAGGTCCATGCCCTGCTCCAGGAGGTTGCGGACCATGGACCGGTCCTCCTGGATGTCCACCATGTACGGCCGGTTCACGAGCGCGTACACGATGAGGATGGGCACCTTGCAGGGCCGCTTCTTCTTCGGGATGTAGTGGTACAGGACGACGTCGTCCTCCCGGTACACGGCCTCCTTGGGCGTGGGGGCCACGTCGATCTCGCGGATGTCCACGATGGAGTCCAGGCCGCGGACGAGCTTGCGGTGGAAGTCCACGGCTTCATGGATCGCCTGATCGGGATTGATCTGGATCGGGAACACGGCTTACCCCTCCTTTGTCTCGGTAGAATCGGAACCCTCGGCCTTGGCCGGGGAACCGGGTTTGGTGTCCGCCGCAGGCTTGGCCGCCCTTCGGGTGCGGCGCCGGGGTGCCGGCTCGGCGGGGGCCTCGGATGCGGCCTTCTCCGCCTTGAGCGCCTCGAGCTCTCGCCGCAGGGTCCTCACCTCCCTCCGGAGTTCGTGGAGGTGCCGGTAGGCGTCGTCGAGCTCGGTGCGGGTGGGCAGGTGGAACGCCCGGGCGAACTCCTCCACGAGCTGGCGCTCGTGGACCTTGTAGTGCATGGCTGCGTTCACGAACCGGCCCTGGATCTGGGCGAACGACTCGGTGCTCGCCACCTCGAAGTAGGCCCGCTCGGCACACGCCACCCAGAGGTCGAACAGCTGGCGGGCGCTCGTGATGGGCTTGCCCTTCTCGGCCCGCTCAACGAGCTCCCGAAGCATCGTTTCGAGGGCCCGGATGCCGGCGTTCGTGATCTCCACCTGGAACTCGCCCTGGGCCCTTTGCATCTCGAGCCAGGTCTCGTAGGCCCGGGTGAACTTCTCCTGAAACTCCCGGGTGTAGCCGATGGCCGGCGCGGCCAGGTACCGGCCCACCGTGTTCTGGTAGGTGTCCCAGAACACGTTGATCATTTTGAGCACCGCGGCACGGTCGCCGGTCATGGCCTCGCCCAGGTACCCCCGGGACTCCTGGGCCGAGCGGAGCCAGGGGAGCGCCAGTTTCTGGGCCTCGGAGGCCCAGAGCCGCCACAGTTCCGGAAGCTCCCGCGCGGTCTCGGCCGCGCCCTGGGCGCTGGGAAGCCAGCGCAGGGGGTCTTCCTCCAGATCCTTTTTCACCTGCTCCACGTACCGCCGAAGGAGGTCCGCCCAGTCCTCTCCGGCTTCGAGCCGGGGGGCCAGGGTTCGGAGGCCCTGGGTCACGAACTCCACGAACCGGAAGAACACCTCTTCCCCGGCGAAGAGCGACCGGATCACCTGGGGCGGCAGCCCCCGCCGCTGCCCCGACCAGGTCTCGAGGGCTCGGGCCCAGTTGCGGCGCCACTCCTCCACCCACGCGGCCCAGGGGCCGTCGCCCTTGCCGGCCTCGGTACCGGTGCGGGGCGTCCACTGCTCCCACCACGCCTTCTGCCAGTCGGTCCAGGTCTTCGCAGCCTGTTGCATCTCTTCGGCCCAGCTCATGTCCATTCCTCCTGGTGGAACCTCAGGAACCGCCTTCGGTCCACGGTCGCCCGTGGTCCCGAAGCACACATCTCTACCGTTTTTTGTCCTCGGGTTTTGCCTTGCCCTCGGTCCCGGTTTCCCCCGTCCCGAGCCAGGTGCGCGCCCACTCCATCTGGGCGTCGAGGGCTTTCTGGGTGAGCTCCGCCCATTGGTCGACCGCGGAGGTCACGTCGGGCGCCACCCCTTCCTTGTCCCGCAGCAAGGTGCGCAGGTGGCGCACCGTTTCCTCGGCCTGCTCCAGCCGCTCTTTCAGTTCCTCGTACCGGCGGAGGAGTTCCACATAGCGGTACCGGGGGACCACGCCGAGGAGATCCCACCACCGCTCCAACACCTCCTGGAGTTCCCCCGGGTCCGCCGGCCGGGACTCGGCGGGGAGCCACGCCTTGGCCCACCGGGCGAGTTCCTCCGGGGAGGGGGGCTTCGTCCCGAGGCTCTCAAACGCCTGCCGGGCCGCGCCGGTTCCCTCGAGGATCTGGGTGCTCCAGCGCAGCCACTCTTCCCACAGTTTCGGGTTCACGGGTTGCGGCTCCTTGGGTGCGGATTTTCGTTTCCCAGAGCGGAAGGTCGGCGTAACCTAACTGCGGTGCTGCACTGCGTCAACAGAACGACAGGGTAAAGTCGGGTACCCGATCGGATATTTCCTGGTGGGGCAGCGGTGAATACCTGTTCAGTATTTTTTCCGAGCGCCGGCGACGGATCCCGGGGTTTCCGGTGAATGCGCGGCGTGATACCCTTCGGGGGGACTTCAGTTGGGAAGCCGGGAGGCAAACCCCTCTGGGATTCCAGTTTCTCCGACGGTGCCACCCTGCGGCCCGGCCCCCTCACCCTGGCCCTCTCCCCCCGGGGGGGAGAGGGGATCGCCGGTGGTGCCGAGGGGAGGCACCGGGTCCCCATTCCCCCGGCGGAGGGGGAAGCGGCCCCGCGGCCGGACGGCCAAGCGGGCCGCGAGAAGGTTTTCCGCTTCCCAGCTTCCTAGCTTTCTAGCGCACTTCCGAGACGGATCCATGGAATCTCCGCGGTTTTACATTCAGACCTTCGGCTGTCAGATGAACGACCACGACTCGGCCGTGCTCGCCCGCATGCTCGAGGAGGCGGGATACCTGGAGGTGGCTCACCCCGGCGAGGCCGACGTGATCCTGCTGAACACCTGCGCGATCCGGGAGAAGGCGGAGCAGAAGCTGTACTCCCAACTGGGGCGGTTCCGGCCCCTCAAGGAGCGCCGGCGCGGGGTCGTGATCGCCGTGGGGGGCTGCGTGGCCCAGGAGGCGGGCCGGCGGGTGTTCCAGCGGGCCCCGTACGTGGACCTGGTGTTCGGCACCCACGTGCTCCACGAGGTGCCCGGCCTGGTGGAGACGGTTCGCCGCACCGGCCGACGCCTCGTGGTGACGCCGGACGAAGCCGACCCGGACCGGATCGAGGCCTTCTACGCCCACCACCGGCCCCGGACGGTGACGGCCTACGTCACCGTGATGCAGGGCTGCGACAACTACTGCGCGTACTGCATCGTGCCCTACGTCCGGGGCCGGGAGCGCTCGCGGCCGGTGCGCGAGGTGGTGGCCGAGGTAGAGCGGCTGGCCCGGGCCGGGGTGGTGGAGGTCACGCTCCTCGGGCAAAATGTGAACTCTTATGGTATAAGCCCTAAACAGGAAACGGATTTCGCAGGCCTCATCCGTCGGGTGGCGGAGGTCGAGGGCATCCGGCGGATCCGGTTCACCACGAGCCACCCCAAGGACCTCTCGTACGAGCTCATCCGGTGCTTTGCCGAGGTGCCCCAGCTCATGCCCCACATCCACCTTCCGCTACAATCGGGATCCGATCGCATCTTGGAAGCCATGCGCCGACGGTACACCGCGGCCCGGTATCTGGACCTCGTGGAACGGCTCCGGCAGGCGCGGCCCGGCATCGCGATCACCTCCGACATGATCGTCGGGTTCCCGGGCGAGACCGAGGAGGACTTCGAGGCCACCCTCGCCGTGATGGACCGGGTCCGGTTCGACGGGCTGTTCAGCTTCAAGTTCTCGCCCCGGCCGGGCACCCTCGCCGCCCGGCTTCCCGACCCCGTTCCCGAGCCGGTGAAGGAGGAGCGGTTGGCCCGGCTCCAGCGCCTCCAGCAGGCCCACACCCTGGAGCGAAACCAGGCTCTGGTGGGGCGTGTGCGGCCGGTGCTCGTGGAGGGGCCGAGCAAGGCCGGGGGCGGGCAGGTCGCCGGCCGCACGCCTGAGAACAAGATCGTGAACTTCGACGGGGACGTGGGGTGGACGGGGACCGAAGTGGCGGTGCGGATCACCGCCGCGGCGGTGAACTCCCTGCGGGGCGAGGTGGTCCGGGACGAGGGGGCCCGGCCTGCGGCGGCCCTCGGAGGGTAGCCCCGTTTCCCGTGGGCAACCGGTGACCGCAGACCGACGGACGAAGTCCCAGGAGGTGCGGTGTGTACGTGAAGATGAAGATCGCGGCCGTGGCCCTCGATCCGAGGTCCAAGGGCCCGGTGGTGGTGCTCCGGGATACGGAGGGCCGCTACACCCTGCCCATCTGGATCGGCGTGCTCGAGGCCGCCTCGATCGCGTACGCCCTGGAGGGGGTGAAGCCGCCCCGTCCCATGACCCACGACCTTCTGAAAATGATCCTGGAGGAGCTCGGGGCCTCGGTGGGCCGGATCGACATCGACGCCCTCGAGGACAACGTGTTCCACGCCAAGATCCACCTGGAGCTTCCGGGCGGCGGGAAACGCCTCATCGACAGCCGCCCCTCGGACGCCATGGCCATCGCGCTGCGCACCGGGGCCGAGATCTTCGCCGAGGAGGGGGTGCTCAAGCGTGCCGCCGCGGTGGAGGTGAAGGAGGGGGAGTCCTCGGGGCGCGAGGCCGAGGAGGACCCGTGGAAGGAGTTCCTGGAAAATCTCGATCCCGAGGCCTTCGGGAAGTACAAGATGTGAGGCCGGAGGCGCCATGACGACCCACGCGTCCCCCTGGCTCCCGCGGGAGCGGTTCGGCAACGCGCTGGCCCTTTCGGCCCCGGGCACCGGCCCCGAGCCGCCGGCCCGGCTTCGGGAGCTCTTGGAGCGGATTCCTCCCGAGGTGGTGGAGCGGTTCACGGGATGCGGCTCGCCCATCCCCGAGGCCATCGAGGGCCGCCGGGTGCTCGACCTGGGGTGCGGCACCGGCCGCGACGTGTTCCTGTGCGCCGCCCTGGCCGGCCCCTCCGGGTTTGTGATGGGGCTCGACCGGGACCGGGAGAACCTGGAGGTGGCCCGGCGCAGCGTCGAGGCGGCCATGCGGGCCTTCGGGCATCCCGAGCCCAACGTGGCGTTCCGGTGGGGGAACATCGAGAACCTGGAGGAGGCGGGGCTCGAGGACGAGGGGTTCGACGTGGTGATCTCGAACCGGGCCCTGAACCTGGCCCCGCAACTCAAGGTGCTCCGGGAGGTGTTCCGGGTGCTCCGGCCCGGGGGGGAGTTCTATTTCGCCGATGTGTACACGAACCGCCGGTTGCCGGCGGAGGTGGCGGCCGACCAGGAGCTCGTGCGGGAGCACCTGGGCGGCGCCGCGTACGTGAACGATTTCCTGCGCCTGGCCCGAAGGGCCGGGTTCGTGGACCCGCGGATCGTGGGGCGCTACCGCCTGCACCTGGCCGACCCCCACCTGGAGGCCCGGATGGGGGGGGTGGAGTTCTGGGCCTACACGTTCCGGCTGTTCAAGGTGGCCGATCTGGAGGACGGCGAAGAGGACTACGGGCAGGCGGCCCGGTACCGGGGTTCCATCCCGGGATGCGCCCACCATTTCGTGCTGGACGCCGGCCACCGGTTCGAAACCGGTCGGGCCGCGCCCGTGGGGGGGAACACGGCCCGGATCCTGACGCAGTCCCGGTTCTCCCGCCACTTCGAGGTGATCGGCGACTTCTCCCGCCACTACGGGCCGTTTCACCCGCGGCCGTGAGGGGCCGGGGGGCGCGAGTGCGACGTGGCGTCCTCGGCACCCGACTCGGCCGGGCGGACCCCAGGGCCAAGCTGGCCGCCTGCCTGGGCCTCGTGATCGCGGCCTGGGGGGCCGGCCCCGCGGGGTTCCTCGCCGCCCTGGCCACGGTGGGGGCGGGCTGGCGGGCCGCCGGCCTCGGGCTCCGACCCCTCGCCCGGGCGCTCCGGCCGGCCTCTGCATTGTTCGGGTTCTCCCTGCTCCTCCACGGGGTTACGACGCCGGGCGTCCCCTTGCCGGGCACGCAGGGGTGGCCCGTGACCGTGACCCTTCCGGGCCTCGCGGCCGGGGCCGGGCTGTGCGTCCGGCTGGCCCTGGGACTCGCCGCGGCGCGGCTTTTGCCCGCGTTTACCCCACCTCCCGATCTGGCCCGGGCCTTGGTGTGGGTCCTTCGGCCTCTGCAGCGGCTGACGGGGGAGGGGGCCGATCCGGGGCTTGCCCTGCTCGTGGCCCTGCGGGCCGGTCCCCTGGTGGCCGACGAGGCCGGCCGCCTGGCCCGGGCGGTGGCGGCCCGGAGCCCGGTCCCCCGGGGCCGGGTGCGGTGGTTCCTCCTGCGCCGGGGGGCAGAGGCCCTGACCCGGCGGCTCGTGCGCCGGGCCGAGGGGATGGCCCGGGCCATGGCCTGCCGGTCCTGGTCCGGGGCTGCCCCCCGGGTGCGAGGCGGCGGGGCGTGGGACGCCGCGCTCTGGGGGATCGGGTTCGGGTTTTTGGCCCTGGGGATCATGGGGTGACCGCGGTGCGAAACCTTGTCCTGGTCTTGGAGTACGACGGCACCGGGTACGGCGGCTGGCAGGTCCAGCCCAACGCCCCCTCGATTCAGGGGGAGGTGGAGGCGGGTCTGTCCACGTTGCTCAAGCACCCGGTGCGGGTGACCGCCTCGGGTCGCACCGACGCCGGGGTCCACGCCCTGGGCCAGGTGGCCCACTTCGAAACCCCGTCCCGGATCCCCCTGCGGGGGGTGTTCCACGGCTTGAACAGCCTCCTGCCCCCCGCGATCGCCGTGCGGGCCGTGTGGGAGATGCCCCCCGGGTTCGATGCCCGCCGGAGCGCCCGGGAGAAGACCTACCGCTACCGGCTTCACGTGGGTCCGGCCCCCTCGGCCTTCGCCAGGCCCTACAGCTGGAGGGTCACGGCCCCGCTCGACCTCAGGGGCATGGCCGAGGCCGCGGCCCGGCTCGAGGGCACCCACGATTTCGCGGCGTTTCGGGCGGCGGGCTGCGCCGCCCGGACCACGGTCCGGACGCTCCGGCGGGTGGCGCTCGTGCCCAGGGGGGAGTTCCTGGACATCGAGGTGGTGGGAAACGGGTTCCTGCGCCATATGGTGCGGATCCTTGCGGGCACGTTGGTGGATGTGGGCCGGGGCCGGATGACCCCGGCCGACGTGGAGGCCGCCCTCCGGCAGCCGGACCGGGACCGGGCCGGGCCCACGGCGCCGGCCCGGGGGCTCACCCTGGTGGAGGTTCGGTACGACGTGGAACCGATCGAGGTGGTGCCGTGAGCCGGGGGCCGGAGGTCCTCGCGTGGGTGGGCCGGGTGCGCCGCCGGACCTGGTGGATCGCCGGGGCCCGGACCGCGGCCGCGTTCGGGGCCGGAGCCGGTTTGGTGGTGGCGGCGTCGGCCCTGGTGCTTCCCCTGGCCCCGGAAGGGGCGGTGGCGGTGGGCCTTGCCGGGGTGTTCGCGGCCGCGGCCGCGGTGACCGGGCTGGGTGCGGCCCGCCTCGCCTGGCTCCTCCTGCCCCCTGCCTCGAGCCCCGTGGCCGCCGCGGAACTCCTGGCCGCCCTATACCCCGAGCGCCGAACCGACCTGGAGGCCGCCGCGGACCTCGCCCGGTGGGACCCGGAGGAGGCGGCACGACGGGGGGCGAGCGCCGAGCTCGTGGCCGCCCAGGTGGAGGCCGGGGCGGCGGCCGTGGAGGGGGTGGATCCGGGGGCGGTGGTGCCCTGGCGGTGGGCCGCCCGACCGGTGGCCTGGGCCGCGCTCGGTCTCGCCGCGGCCGGGGTGCTCCTGGGGATGGGCCCGCCCAGCGCGCGCCAGGCCTGGGCCCGGCTGGTCACGGGCGGCGAACCCGAACCCGTGGCCGTCGGGAACCTTACGGTCGAGGTGTTCCCCCCGGGGTACACCGGACTCGCCGCCCGGACGATCGAGGGCTCGGACGGCACGGTGGAGGCCCTCAGGGGGGCGCGGGTGGTGCTTTCGGGTCAGCTTTCCCGGCCCGTGGAGGCGGGCACCTGGGAGGGGCCGGGGGCCGAGGTGGCCCTCGAGATGGCGGCCGGGGGATTCCGGGTGGCCTGGGTGGTGGACCGGTCGGGGACCTACCGGCTGCGGTTCCGGGAGGGGCGGCGGGAGGTTCCGACCGATTTCGGGACCCGCCGGATCACGGTGCGCGACGACCGACCCCCTTCGGTGGAACTCCTCGAGCCGGAGGGCGACCTCGAGATCTTCCGGGACGAGGAGATCCGGGTGCGGTTTCGGGCCTCTGACGACTTCCGGGTGGAGGGGGCCGAGGTCGTGCTCCAGGGCGAGACGGAGGTCCGGGTGCCTGTGGCCCTGGAGCCCGGACCCGCTGTGGCGGGGGAGGCCCGGATCCTGCCCCTGGCGCTCCCGGACCTCGGGCCCGGTGCCCACCTGCGGGTGGAGGCCCGGGACGGCGACACCGTGTCGGGGCCGAAGGCCGGCGCCAGCCGCTCGGTGTACGTGGCGTTCCTGGACGCCCGCTCGATCCGGGCGGCCATCGAGAACCTGGAGGAGCGGCTCCTGGACGGGATCCTGGAGATCCTGGCCGACCTGCTGGAAGGGGCCGGTGACGACGCGGTGCGACCCAAGGCCCGGGATCTTCTGACCCTCCTCGGCGAGCTCGGGGAGCGGATGCGCCAGGGCGCGCAGACCGGGTCTCCGGCCGCGGTGGCGGCCCTGGGGATCGAGGCGGGACTCCGGGAGGTTCTGGAGCCCCTCGCGGGCGGGTCTCCGGCCGGCCCGGGGAGCGTCGAGGAGTTGGAACGGGACGCCCTGTTCCTCGACCGGCTGCTACGGGACCTGCGCCTGGAGGAGGCCCTCGGGTTGGGGGACGAGTTGGCCGCCCTCCAGCGGAGCCTGTTCGACGAGCTCCAGCGGGGCGACGTCGATCCCCGGGAACTCGCCAAACGGGTCGAGCAGATCCAAGACCTTCTGGCCCGCATGACCGAGCAGCTCGCCCGGAGCGCCCGGGAGATGCCCGACGCCTTCGCCAACGCCGACGCGGTGCGGGACATGCCCCGGAGCGAGCTCCAGGAGCAGCTCGAGGCCCTTCGGGACGCCCTGGCCCGGGGCGACACGGAGCGGGCCCGGGAGCTCGCGGCCCAGGTGCTCGAGACCCTGAGCCGCTGGCTCGCCGCCCTGGAAGAATCGGCCCGGGGGGCGGCCCAGGCCGAGATGGACCCCCTGATGGCGGAGCTGGGGGAGGCCGAGGAGGAGCTCGAAGCCCTGGCGGCGGAGCAGGAGCGGCTCCTGGGGGAGACCCGGGACGTGGGCCGGGAGGTCTCGGCCCGGGCGTGGGAGGAGTTCGAAAAGGAACGGGACGCGTTCCTGGCCCGCCAGGAGGAGCGGATCCGCCGGGTCCGGGAGGCGGCGCGGGAGATGGCCCGTTCGGCGCCCCGGGGGGGATTTCACGGCGGCACCCCCCCGGAGGGGAACCCCCTCGAGCTCTTCGAGCGGGAGCGGGCCGTCTCGGGGGCGGCCGAGGAGCTCCGGCGGGCCCTGGCCGAGGACTGGGCGGCCGGCCGGGCCGCCCTGGAATCGCTGGAGGACGCGGTGGAGGGGCTTCGACAGGCCGTGGAAGCCCGGCTCTCCGGGGAGGACCCGGCCCGGCCGCGGGTCGGCCGGCTCGCCGAGACCGCCCGGGAGAACCTGGAGGCGATCCGGGCCGATCTGGAGGGGCTCTCGGCCGAGCGCCTTCGGGCGGTGGAGCCCGGGGAGCGGGAGCGTCTGGCCGAGATGGCCGGCCGCCAGGAAGCGCTTCGGGAGCGGGCGTCCGAGCTGGCCGGGCGGCTCGAGGACCTCGGGCGCCAGACGCCGCTCCTCGATCCCGGGGCGGCCGAGGGGGTTCGGGCCGCCGGCGAGAAGATGGGCCGGGCCGGGGGCCGGCTCCGGGAGGGAGACCCCTTCGGGGCGGTGCCGCCCCAGGTGGGGGCCCTGGAGGACCTGGCGGGGGCGGCCCAACGGCTCCGGAAGGCCCGGAACCGTATGATGCAGGCCATGGAAGGCCCCGGGTTCTCGCTCCTCCGGCGGCCCGGGGGCCGGGGGGGCGGCCGGGACATCGACCGAAGCCCCGTGGAGATCCCGCGGGAGAGCCAGGCCGAGGAACTCCGGGCGTTCCGGGAGGAGGTGCTGCGGGCCATGCGGGAGGGCCGGCCCCCGCCCGGTTACGAGCGCGAGGTGGAGGGATACTACGAGCGGCTGATCCGGTGAGGATGCCGGGCGCGGAGGCGGTATGGTGAAACGAGCGAAAGGGGTAAGGACGAGCGTCCTCGGCGTCGTGCTGGGCGCCCTGTTGGCCGCCCTCGGGGCGTCCGGGGTCCGGGCGGCCGAGGTGTACGGGGTCTCGGCCGGGGAGCTCGGGCTCTACCTGGGGAACAACCTGCTGGCCTCCTGGCGGGTGGCCGAGGCGCGGGACCTCGTGGACCGCCTGGCCGCGGAGCGGCCCGGCGATCCGCAGGTCCAGGCCCTGGAGGCCCGGGTGCTCTTTTTCGAGGGCCGGTACCGGGAGGCCCTGGAGCGGCTCGAGGCCCTGGGGGTGGAGGGCCCGTTCCGGGACCTCGTGGAGGCCACCTGGCGGAACACCCGGGACATGGAGGGGCGGGAGGCCGGCGGGTTTGCGGTGTTCTGGGCCGATCCCAAGGACGAGATCCTGGTCGAACCGGCCCTCGAGGGGCTCCAGGCGGCCCGGGAGGGGGTGGCCCAGTGGCTCGGGTTCGAGCCGGACCCCGACCGGCCCGTGCGGGTGGAGATCTACCCCACGGCGGCCGCCTTCACGGCCGTGTCCACCCTGACCCGCAAGGAGGTGGAGACCTCGGGCACGATCGGTCTTTGCAAATTCAACCGGATCATGATCACGAGCCCCCGGGCGACCCTGTGGGGTTACCGGTGGCGCGACACCCTGTGCCACGAGTACGTGCATCTCGCGGTGTACCGGTTGAGCGAGGGCCAGGCCCCCATCTGGGTGCACGAGGGCGTGGCCAAATTCCTCGAAGGGGTCTGGCGGGGCCGGGTCGGGGAGATCGAGCCCGCCGCCCGGGCGCTTCTGGCCCGGCGGATGAAGGAGGGCACGCTGATCTCGCTCGACGAGATGAGCCCCTCGGTGGCGAAGCTCCCCTCGGCCGAGGACACGGCCCTCGCGTTCGCCGAGGTGGGCACGATGATGGCGTTCCTGGTGGAGGAGCGGGGACCCCAGGCCCTTCGGCGCCTCGTGGAGGGGATCGGCCGGGGGCTCGGTGACCGGGAGGCCCTCGAGGCGGTCTGGGGCGGCACGTTCGCGTCTTTTGACGAGGCGTGGCGGGCCTGGGTGGAGGCCCAGGGGTTCCGGGACGAGCCCATGGAGGTGCTGGAACTCCACCTGGCCGACCGGGGCGGCGACGAGGAACCGGGGGACGCGCCGGTGCCCAAGGCCCGGGACTACCTCCGGTTGGGGGATCTTCTGCGGGGGAAGGGGCGGATGGAGGCGGCCGCCCTCGAGTACGAGAAGGCCTTTGCCGCGGCGCCCCGGTCGCCGGCCACCGCCTCGCGCCACGTGCTGGGGCTGCTGGCCCGGGGCCGGTTCGAGGAGGCCGTGCGGGTGGCCGAGGAGGCCCTGGCCCTCTACCCGGACCTGGCCGTGTTGTGGTATCGCAAGGCCCGGGCGCTCCGGGAGTTGGGCCGGGTCGAGGAAGCGCTCGCCGCCCTGGACGAGGTGTTGGAGATCAACCCGTTCCATCTGCCCAGCCGGCGGCTCCGGGTGGAGCTCTTTACGGAACTCGACCGCACCGAGGACGCCCGGGCCGAGGCCGAGGTAGTGGCGCTCCTGGCCGGCGCGCCCGAGGGCCACGGCCCCGGGGGGCATTGAAGGGAAACCACGGAGGACACGGAGGAACCACGGCCTCCCAGCTTCCCAGCTTCCTAGCTTTCTAGCTTCCGAGCTTTCCAGCTTTCCAGCGGGCCGGAGGCCCAAAAAGGAGCAGTCGTCGCCATGCACACCGAAGCCGCCCCCACGCCGGGGGCCGACATCGAGCTCGTGGCCGAGGCGGCCCGGGCCCGGGACGAGATCCGGTCCGAGATCGCCAAGGTCATCGTGGGGCAACGGGAGGTCGTGGACCTCCTCCTCGTGAGCCTCTTCAGCCAGGGGCATGGGCTTTTCATCGGGGTGCCGGGGCTCGCGAAGACCCTTCTCGTCCACACCCTGGCCGACTGCCTCGACCTCGAGTTCAAGCGGGTGCAGTTCACCCCCGACCTTATGCCGAGCGACATCACGGGCACCGAGGTTCTCGAGGAGGACCGCCACACCGGGCGCCGGGAGTTCCGGTTCCTGCCGGGGCCCGTGTTCACGAACATCCTCCTGGCCGACGAGATCAACCGGGCCTCGCCCAAGACCCAGGCGGCGCTCCTCCAGGCCATGCAGGAGGGCAAGGTCACGGTGGCGGGCCAGGACCACCCCCTTCCGCGGCCGTTCCTCGTGTACGCCACCCAGAACCCGGTGGAGCAGGAGGGGACCTACCCGCTGCCCGAGGCCCAGTTGGACCGGTTCCTCTTCTCCATCGAGGTCGCCTACCCCGACCTGGACGAGGAGCTCGAGGTGGTCCGGCGCACCACCGCGGGGCCGCCCCCGGCCGTCCGCAAGGTGCTCGATCCCGGGCGCATCGCCCGGCTCCAGGCGCTGGTGCCCCGGGTGCCCGTGCCCGACTCCACCCTGGCCTACGCCGTGCGGCTGGTGCGGGCGACCCGGCCCGGCCCCGAGGCCCCCAAGGCCGTGGCGGAGTACGTGGCCTGGGGCGCCGGACCCCGGGCGGCCCAGCACCTCATCCTGGGGGCGAAGGCCCGGGCCATGCTCGACGGCCGGTTCGCGGCCGGCCCGGACGACGTGATGGCCCTGGTACGGCCGGTCCTGAAGCACCGGATCGTCACCAACTTTCGGGCCGAGGCCCAGGGGGTCGGCGTGGACGAGATCCTCGACGAGGTGGTGAGGTCCGTCCCCCGTGCTTGACCGCGCCGACCTGTACGACCCGGGCCTTGTGGCGCGGCTGAGCCGGTGGGCGATTCCCGGGCCCCCGAGCGCCTACCCCCAACGGGGCCTCCACCGAAGCCCTCGCCGGGGGGCGAGCCTCGAGTTCTCGGAGCACACCGAGTACACGGCCGGGGACGACCTGCGCCACATGGACTGGCGGGTCTATGCCAAGACCGACCGGCTGTACGTGAAGCGCTACGAGGACGAGCGGCTCCAGCGGGCCGCCCTGGTCGTGGACGCGAGCGGTTCCATGGCCTTCGGGGGCTCGGGGGAGGTCCGGGGTAGCAAGTACCACCGGGCGGCCCGCTGGGCCGTGGCCGTGGCGGCCTGCCTCCTGCGGCAGGGTGACGCGGTGGGCCTTTACGTGGCCGGGGGCGCCGACGAGGGGCTGGCGCTCGCCCCCCGGGGCGGGCTGGGCCACCTGGGGGCCCTCATCGAGGCCCTGGCCCGGGTGGGGCCGGCGGGGCCGGCCCGGCTGGGGACGGCGGCCGAGATCCTGGCCGACCGGGTGGGGCGCTCGGCGGCCGTGTTCGTCTTCTCCGACCTCCTGGACCCGGAGGCCGAGGGCCTGGAGCCGTTTCGCGTGCTCCGGGCCCGGGGCATGGCCCCCCGGGTCTGCCATCTCCTCCACCCCGACGAGCTCGACCTCCCGTTCGAGGACACGACCCGGTTTCTTGACCTGGAAGGGCCGGCCGAGCTCGTGCTGGATCCCCTGGCCGTACGCCGGGCCTACCGGGAGGAGATCGAGGCCTACCGGTCGGCCGTGGCCGCCCGGGCCGAGGCCCAGGGAATCCCCTACGCCTTCGTCACCACCCACGAGGACCCGGTGCCGGCCCTGGGCCGGATCCTCGCCGCGGTTCGGAGGAACCGGTGGACTTCCTGAGGCCCTTCTTCCTGTGGGGCCTCCTGGCGGTCCTCGTGCCGCTGGTGCTCCACCTACTGGGCCGGCGGCGGGTGCGCACCGTGCCGGTGGGGGTGCTCCGGTTCCTGGAGCGGGCGAGGGCCCGGGCCGAGGCCCGGTGGCGGATCCGGCAGTGGCTTCTCCTTGCGGCCCGCATGGCGGCCCTGGCGGCCCTTACCCTCCTCTACGCCGGCCCGGGCTGCGTGTCCGAGGCCCTGCGGGAGGGCCCGGGGGTCTGGTTCCTGGTGGTGGACCGTTCTCCGAGCATGGGGGCGGCCCAGGGCGGGCGTTCCGCCATGGACCGGGCCCAAGAGGCCCTGGGCCGGGTGATCGCCCGGGCCGGCCCGGAGGACCGGTTCTGGATCGTCACGACCTCGGAGGCCGACGACCCCGCGGGGCCCCTGCCGGGGCGGGAGGCCCAGGCGGCAGTGAGGGCGATCCAGCCGGCCCCGGGGCGCCACGACCTGGGCCGGGCCCTGGCGGCGGCCCGGGGCCTCGCCGCCGGGTTTCCCGGGGCCCGCATCGCCGTCGTCTCGGACCTCCAGGCCACGGCCTGGCCCCGGGGCGCCGGGGCGGGGGGCGGGTCCGAGGGGGCGGCGCCCGTCTTCCTCCTGGATTGCGGGTGGCCGGCGCCCGCGAACGCCTGGCTCGGGGAGGTGCGCGAGGGGGCGGGGGCGGTGGAGGTCGAGGTCGGCCGGGTGGGAATGGAGGGCCGGGTCACCGTGCGCTGGGAGGCGCCGGGCCGGCCCGAACGGGTGGCGTTCCTCGACCCGGGCCAGCCGACCGCTCGGTACGCCCGGGAGGCCGAGGTGGCGGAGGCGGCCATCTCGGTGGAGCCGGGGGGAGACCTGGCCGTGGACGACCGGATCGTTCTGCCGCTCCGGTGGGCGGGGGCGCCCCGGGTGCTCCTGGTGAACGGAGACCCCCAGGGGTTTGAGATCCGCGACGAGCTTCTCTTCGTGCGAAAGGCCTTCGCTCCGGGGAGCGAGCTGGCTGAGCGGTTCCGGGTGCGCGAGGTGCGCCAGGCCGATCTCCGGCCCGAGGACCTGGAGGGAATCGACGTGGTGCTCGTCGCGAACCCGCGCCCGTTTTCGGCCGATGTGGCCCGGGCCGTCGAGGACGCCCTGGCCCGGGGGGCCGCCGTGGTGGTCTCGGCCGGCGATCACCTGATCCCCGAGGCCGATCTGGGGGCGATGCTGCCCGCCCCCCTTCGTGACCGGATCGAGGTCGCCCAGGCCGACCCCCTCCGCCCCCCGTACGAATCCCTGGACCCGGCCAGTTTCACCGGGTTCATGGCCGCGTTCCGAGATCCCGAGGCCGGCGACCTGGCTGAGACCCGGGTGAGGCGCTACTGGGTTTTGGACACCAGGTCGGCCGACGGGGTGCGGGTGTGGGCCCGGTTCTCCGACGGCGCGCCGGCGATCCTCGAGCGAGCCGTCGGGCGGGGCCGGGTGCTCTTCGTGGCCACCACCCTCGACCGGGACGGGGCCGACCTGTGCCTCCAGGCCGGGTTCGTACCCTGGCTCGAGCGGCTCCTGCTGCATGCGGCCGGCCGGCTTCGGCCGCGGGTGCCGGCGGTGGTGACGGCGGGGGAGCCCTTGGAGTTGCACTACGGGGAAACCGTCACGCTCGAGGGCCCCGACGGCGGCCGCACGGTGTGGGCCCCGGGCGATCCGCCCCCGGTCCCGCCCGCCGTGGGGCCCTACCGGGTGATCACCGAAGCGGGCGTGGAAGACCGGTTCTTCGCCCGGCTACCCCCGGAGGAATCGGACCTCCGGCGGCTCGCCCCCGAGGAGGCCGCCCGGCGCCTGGGGTCGGGGGCGCGGGCCGCCACGGCGGGGGAGGCCGTTGGGGCGGGGACGGCAGGAATCCCGGGCCGCACCGACGCCTCCGGGGGGGTGGCCGCGGCCCTGGTGGCGGCCCTCCTTGCGGAGGCCGCGCTCTCGGCCCGCTGGCGGAAAGGAGTCCGTCGCGATGGGTGAGGCGTCCAGGAACCTCGGGGGATGGACCCGACGGCAGGCCCTGGGACGGATCGGCGCGGCCCTGGGCGCCGCCTTTTTGCCCTTTTCTGCGCGGGGGTACGGGCTTCGGTCGTACTTCGTGTGGGCCCAGCTGCGCTACCCCGGGGCCTGGGATCCCAACCCCATGGCGGCCGGGCGGTTCCTGCGGGAGCTCGCCCGGCGCACCAGCGTCGAGCCGGCGGGCCGGCGGCGGGTCATCGATCCGGCGGACCCGGCTCTCTTTGAACTCCCGTTCCTCTACGTGGCCGGGCGGCTCGCCCCCCCGCGGCTGGGGCCGGCCGGGGAGGAGGCCCTGACCCGGTACCTGGAACACGGCGGGTTCGTCCTGTTCGACGACGCAACCGGGGTCCCGGACTCGGGGTTCGCCCGGGGCGTCGAGGAGCTCCTGGAGCGGGTCATGCCCGGCCGGAGGCTGCGGCCGCTTCCGGCCGACCACACAGTGTACCAGAGTTTTTACCTCCTTTCCGGGGCGCCGGGCCGGGTGCTGGTCAAACCATTCCTCTACGGAGTCGATCGCGAGGACTTGACCCCGGCGATCCTGGTGGTGAACGATCTGGGCGGGGCCTGGGACGCCGATCCGGTGGCCGGGTTCACCCACGCCTGCGTGCCCGGGGGGGAGCGGCAGAGGGAGCTCGCGTTTCGGCTGGGGGTGAACCTGGTGCTCTACGCCCTCACCGGGAACTACAAGAAGGACCAGGTCCACATCCCGTTTATCCTGCGGCGGAGGCAGCGGCCGTGAGCCCCGAGGCCACCTGGGTCTGGAACGGGGCCCAAGGGCCGTGGCTCGCGGCCCTGGGCCTCGTCGTGATGGCCGCGGTCGGGTCGTGGGCCACCGCGGCCGCCCGGATCCGGGGCTGGAGGCGGTGGGTGCTCCTCGCCGTGCGCCTGGCCGCCCTCGTCGCGGTCGGCGTGGCGGTGCTCCGGCCGGCCCGGGAGGTGCCGCTCACCCGGGTCAAGCCGGCCCCGTTGCCGGTGGTGGTGGACACGTCCCGGAGCATGGTCCTGGGGTCGGGGGCCGCCGCCGAGGGCGCCCGGGAGTGGTTGCGGCGTTGGGCCGGCAGGCTGGAGGCGCTCTCCCCGGCCTACCGGGTGGAGGTGCTGGGGCTCGGGGACCCGCCGGAGGCCTTGCCGCCCTCCGGGCCGACGTTCGGGGCCGACGCCTCGCCCATCGGCCGTACCCTGGAGGCCGTGGCGCGCACGCGCCGGGACGCGGCCGCCGTGATCCTCCTCTCCGACGGCCGGGACACCGAGCGGCCGGGCCGCCCGCCGGCCGCCCTCCCGTTTCCCGTCTATCCCGTGGTCCCCGAGGGCCGGGCCCCGGCCGATCTGTGGATCGACGGGGTGGAGGTGCCCCCCGTGGCCTTCATCCGCACCCCGGCCGAGGTCCGGGTGCGGCTCGCGGCCCAGGGGCTCGGGGCCGCCCCGGTCACGGTGACCCTGATCGAGGGGGGCCTCCCGGTGGCCGCCGCCCCGGCCGAGGTGGGGGAGGGGGAGGCCGAGGTGACGCTCTCCTTCACCCCCCGGCGCACGGGCCGCCGGGCCTACCGGGTGGAGGTCTCGACCGTGCCGGGCGAGGAGACCCCCGAGAACAACCGGGCCTACTTCCCGTTGAACGTGATCCGGGACAAGACCCGGGTGCTCCTGGTGGCCGGAACCCCCACCTGGGACGTGCGGTTCCTCCGGCGGCGGCTCCGGCAGGACCCCGGGGTGGACCTCATCACGTTCCTCATCCTTCGCACGCCCCGGGACCTCTCCCTGGTGCCCCAGGACGAGCTCAGCCTGATCCCGTTTCCCACCCAGGAGCTCTTCGGGAAGGAACTTCCGAGCTTCGACGCGGTGATCTTCGCGAATTTCGATTACGCCCCTTACGTGCCGCGCCAGTATCTCGAGAACCTGGTGCGCTACGTTCGGGAGGACGGGGGAGGGTTCGCGATGCTCGGGGGCGACCGGTCGTTCGGGCTCGGGGGCTACCGCAACAGCCCCCTGGCCGAGATCCTGCCCGTGGATCTCTCGGGGATGGTGCCCGGCCAGGCGTTTTTCCCGGGCCGGTTCCGTCCCCGGGTGACCCCGGCCGGCGAGGCCCATCCGATCCTGCGGTGGAGGCCCGATCCGGCCGAGAACCGCGCCCTGTGGGACGGGTTGCCGCCCCTGGAGGGGATGAACTGGGTTCTGCGGCCCCGGCCGGGCGCGGTGGTGCTGGCCGAGAACCCCGAGCGCCGAAACGAGTACGGGCCCCTGCCGCTCCTGGTGACCGCCGAGGCGGGCGCCGGCCGGGTCATGGCCGTGACCACCGACAGCCTGTGGCGCTGGACCCTGCCGGCCGTGGGGGCCGGCGGCGACGACGGCCCCTACCGGGAGTTCTGGGGCCGGGTGCTGCGCTGGCTCGTCCACGACCCGGAAACGGAGCTGGTGCGGCTGGCGGTGCCGGCCGGGACGGTGCGGGCCGGCACCCCCTTTACCCTCCGGGCCCGGGTGCTCGACCCCTCGTACCAGCCGGCCCGGGGGGCCGAGGTGACCGGCCGGCTGGTGGGCGAGGCCGGGCAGGAACAGGCCCTGGTTTGGCGCGAGACGGCCGCGGGGGAGTACCAGGCCGAAGCCGTGACCGTGCCCGGCGAGGGGGTGTGGGCGGCGGAGATCGAGGCCCGGTTGGGGGGCGTGTTCCTGGGCCGCGACCGGATCGGGCTTCCCGTGGAACCCCCGAGCCCGGAACCGCTGCGGCTCGGGATCGACCGGGCGTACCTGGAGGCCCTGGCCGAGTCCTCGGGCGGGCGCGTGGTGGAACCGGGCGACGCCGGGCTGTTTCGGGATCTGGAGGCCCGGGCCCGGGACCGGCTCGAGGTGGTGGGCCGGCGGGTGGACGAGGTGTGGCCCCGGTGGTGGCTCTGGGCGGTGACCGTGGGGCTCCTGGGGCTCGACTGGGGGCTTCGTCGGTGGTGGCGATGAACCGGGTCGGCTTCTGGCGTCTGCCCCGCCGGACCGGGTAGGATGCGGGCCCGGCGGGAGGGGGGCGAGGGACTGCCGTCCCTGGCCCCATCCTTCCGGGCCCGGAAACCGTGGAACGACGACCGACGCAAGGGAACCCCCATGAGCGACGAGCAGGAGGAGGTCTGGACCCGGCTGATCCGGGTCGCGGTGGAGGTGAAGACCCTGGCCCCCTGGCGCTGGATGGACGAGGCCCAGGTGTTCGGGGTCGTGGACCCCGACACGGGGGAGCACGGGTACGTGAGCGTCATGGGAACCCAGGGCGAGCACCTGGCCATGGCCGTGTACCGGGGACCCGTGGGACTTCTGGGGTTTTCCCGGATGCAAAACGGGGAGATCGAGGCCTCCCCGGAGCTGTTCTTCGAGATCCCCCAGCTCCAGATGTCGTTCGAGGACCGGAGCCTTCTCGAGCGCGCCGACCGCGATCTCCTGGTCGAGCGGGGCTTCCGGTTCCGGGGGAGGCAGGCCTGGCCCCTGTTCCGGGCCTACCGGCCCGGGTGGGAGCCGTGTCTGCCCACCGAGGCCGAGGCGCGGTTCCTGGCGGCGGCGGGGGAGCAGCTCCTCGACGTGGCCCGGCGGCTCCAGGACGACCCCTCGATCCTGTTCGGGCCGAGCCCCGACGCGCTTCTCCATCGGGTGGCCCGGCGCCGCAAGGGTGCCCTGGTGTGGTCCGACCGGTATATGCCGCCCCCGGAGTTCCCCGAGACCCGGATTCCCATCGCCATCGACGGCGCCCTCGTGGAGGCGGTGGAGAGGCTTCCCGTGGGGATCGGCTGCGCCGAGGTCGAGGCCGGGCTCGCGTTCACGCCCGTGGGGCCCCGAAGGGGGGAACGCTTTTTCCCGGTGCTTCTGGTCGTGGCGGACCAGCAGTCGGGGGCGGTGATCCACGTGGACACCTTCGAGCCCTTGGAGCCCTACGAGTATACCTACGGGGAGATCCCGGAGTCCCTGTTCGAAGGGTTCCTGCGCCTGGGCCGGCGGCCCCGGGCCGTACGGGTGCGGCCGGGGCTCACGGCCGGGGTGCTCCGGGCCGTGGCCCAGGGGATCCCGTGGCTCCGGGTGGAGGTGGTGGAGGCGGTGCCGGCCGCCCAGGCCGCCCGCGAGGGCATGATCGAGTTTCTCCAACAGCGGAGCGGGCGACGATGAGGCCCCAACTGGAAGAACGGAGGGAGCCGGTTCGCGGCGCGGTCGTGGGGCGGCCCCGGGGGGTGGTTTCGGCCATCGGATGGACGCCCCTGGTGTGCCTCGACCGGCTAGTGCCGAGTTCCCGGGTCCGGGTACTGGCGAAGCTGGAGGGCGCAAACCCGGGCGGGTCCGTGAAGGACCGGCCGGCCCGGTACATGATCGAAGCGGCCGAGCGGGCCGGGGACCTCCGCCCGGGCCGGGAGATCCTGGAGCCCACGTCGGGGAACACGGGTATCGCGCTGGCCATGATCGGGGCGGCCCGGGGCTACCGGGTGACCCTGGTCATGCCGGCCTGCGTGAGCCTGGAGCGGCGCCGGGTGCTCGAGGCCTTCGGGGCCCGGGTGATCCTGAGCCCGGGGCCCGAGGGCACCGACGGCGCGATCCGGCTGGCCCGGCGCATGGTGGCCGAGGATCCGGAGCGGTACTACATGCCCAACCAGTACGGGAACCCGGCCAACGCCCTGGCCCACTACGAGACCACCGGCCCCGAGATCTGGGAGCAGACGGGCGGCGAGATCGATGCCTTCGTGGCCGGCCTCGGCACCACGGGCACCCTGATGGGCACCGGCCGGTTTCTGAAGGAGCGCAGCCCGGCCGTGGCCGTGGTGGCCGTGGAACCCCCTCCGGGGCATGCCATCCAGGGCCTGAAGAGCATGCGGGAGGCCATCGTGCCGGATCTGTGGGATCCCCGGTTTCCCGACCGGATCCTCGAGGTGGGCGACGCCGAGGCCTTCGAGACCTGCCGGAGGCTGGCCCTGGAAGAGGGGCTGTTCGTCGGCATGTCGAGCGGGGCGGCCGTGGCCGGGGCCCTGCGGGTGGCCCGGGAGCTGGAGTCGGGCACCGTGGTGGCCGTGCTCCCGGACCGGGGCGACCGCTACCTCAGCACCAACCTGTTCCGGTCGGTCTGCGCCGACTGTCCGCCGTAGGGAAGCTCCGTAGGCCGCGCTCCGCGGCCTGCTTGCGACCGATTGACACGC
>NZ_BAAHXI010000045.1:0-34617 GCF_054656955.1 Deferrisoma palaeochoriense | reverse complement strand
TTTCTAAGTACTGGTTCCGGTTGGCGAACCCCGCGGGTGGAGAAAGTTGGGCGGGGCGCGGCGGGGCCCCCCCCGTGCGGGGGGGGGTGGGGGGCCCGGCGCGGGGGGGGGGGGGGGGGGCGCGGGCGCGCCCGCCGCCCCCGCCCCCCCCCGCCCCCCCCACCGGTCTGGACCGCCCTGGACCGCCTGCGCTGTCCCGGGTGCCCCCTGGACCCCGGGGCAACACCCCACTGCCCGGCGGCCGTGAGCCTCACGCCCCTCCTGGGCCTCGCCGACGGCAGGACCTCCCACGAGCCCGTGGATCTCACGGTGGAGACCCCCGAACGGGCGATCCGGGCCCGGACGACACTCCAGCGGGCCCTCGGGTCGCTGATCGGCCTCGTACTTCCCTCGAGCGGGTGCCCCCAGCTCACGCCGTTTCGCCCCATGGCCCGGTTCCACCTGCCGCTTGCCACCGAGGAGGAGACCGTGTTCCGGGCCGTGGGCTCGTACCTCCTGGCCCGGCACCTGGCCGGCCTCCCCCCCGATCCGGGCCTGGCCGGCCTCGAGCGGGTGTACCGGCGGGTGCAGGAGGTGAACCGCTGCCTGGCCGAGCGCCTCCGCGAGGCCACCCGGGGCGACGCCGCCGTGAACGCCGTGGTCCTGCTCGACCTGCTGGCAAAGGCCGTCCCCTGGTCCATCGAAGACGCGCTCGACGATCTGCGGCCGTGGTTCGAGGGGTGCGAACTCGAAGGACGTTGACCGATCCGGTTGTCCCCACGGTTTAGAATCGTTATCATCACCGCCCCATCGGGCCGCACGGGGGCGCCTGGCCCCCGTAACCGGCGGCCAAAAACCGACGACCGGAGGACGGGTCCATGAACCGAAGGGAAGCCCTGGGCCGGATCGCCATGGCCTGCGCGGCGCTCGCCGTGCCGGGGTGGGGAAACGGGGCCGCGCAAGCGGCAGCGGGGCCGGAGCCCACCGGCGTCCTGGCCGTGGGCAACGTGCATACCGGTGAGCGCTGCCGGGTGCGCTACCGGGACGGCGGGGCTTGGATCCCCGAGGGACTGGAAGAACTCTCCCGCCTCTTTCGCTGCCACTACACCGGCGAGGTCCACCCCATTGCCCCTGAGCTGTTCGACCTGCTCGACCGCGTCCAGGTGGCCCTGGGCCGGCCGTGCGAACCCTACGAGCTCGTGTCGGGCTACCGCTCGCCCCGTTACAACAAGCTCCTGCGCCGCAACGGCCACGGGGTGGCCCGCCGAAGCTTTCACCTTCGGGGCATGGCGGCGGACGTCCGGCTCCCGGGGGTGCGCCTGCGCGACCTGCGGCGCGCCGCCCAGCACCTGGGGATCGGGGGGGTGGGCTCCTACCGGGAGTTCGTCCACCTGGACGTGGGGCCGGTGCGGTACTGGAAGGGCTAAAGCTGCGTGTAACCTCCGCCGGGCGGCGGGGCAGCTTGGCGGTTCGGCGGCCCAAAGCATTCGGGATCCCTGAGTCGTCGCCGATCCCGCTCTGAAGGAGCGGCTTCCATATCAGGGATCGGAATTCAGAGGGCAGATGTCAGAGCCCCCCCTGTCCTCTGCCTCCTGTCCACTGGCTCCTGGCACGGGCGGCGCACCCCCTTCCCCGGCCTCCCCGCCGCGGCGCAGCCGACGCCAGGCGAGCCAGAAGTAGGCGCCGAACACCGCCACCACCGGCACGAGGAACCCGGCAGCCACGGCGGCGGCCATGCCCCCCTTCATCTGCCAGGCCAGGAACACCCCGGCCACGACCACGAGGAGCGCGGGAACGCCCACCGCGATCTGGGCCTTGGCCAGTCGCCGGGCGGCACCGGGGTCGGCTACCGGAGTTCGATCAGGGGCCGGTCCTCCCAAATCACCTTCTCCTCGCGCAGATCCTTCACCGTGACGGTGAGACGCTTTCGGGCGTCCACCTTGAACTCCAGCAGGAACCGCCGCTCCCCCACCCGGCCCGGCGGGTGTACCGGGATCACCAGGGGCGCGTCCATGGCGGGCTCGTGGGTCTCGTCCTCCTGGGAGGCCACGAAGCTGATCCGGCCGTCGTCGCCGTAGAGGATCTCCCGGGCCTCGGCCCGGGGCCCGCCGCCGGCCGAGCGGTACACCCGGAGGTGGAGCTCGTACTGGCCGTCGTAGAAAGTGTTCACGATGTACCGGGCCGTGGGGTTGCGGGTGGGATACCGGGTGAACCGCTCCACCACGACCGGGTAGTGGTACTGGCCGGTGATGGGGTCCCGGACCTGGAGCGAGTACGTCTCCCGCACCATGTCGTCCACCGGGCTGTCCGAGAGGAACAAAAGCGCTCCCCGGCCCGGGGCGAGCTCGGGCTCGTGGCCCAGCACCCGGTCGCCGAAGTTCTCGTCGAGCACCCGGCGCACCACCGGGATCCGGGTTCCTCCGCCCAGGAGAAGCACCTTGCGGATCTGCCCCGGGTCCACGCCGCCCAACCGGGCCTCCTCCAGGGCCCGGTCGAGGGCCCGCTGCACTTGAGCCGCCAGGTTCTCCCGCTCCAGTAGCCTTCGGAACTCCTCCCGCCGCCAGGCGTGGTCGTCGTGCTCGTGGAGCACGAACTTCTTCCAGTAGAACGAGGGCAGGGGCTTTCCCACGTCGTCGGCGTGGAGCTCCCGGAGAATCTTCTGCTTGAGGTCGGCCGTGCCCACCGGCACGCTGACGGACGCCTTCACCACGGGCGGCGTGTAGCCCTCGCGGCCCATCCAGTGGAACTGCACCACCCGAACCCGCACGGCCGAAAACCCGAAGTCAAACACGAGCACCAGGTCGTCGGTGAAGAGATTGAGCCCGTATCCAAGGGCCAGGGCGGTGTCCTCGTCCACCAGGGTGACCGACCGCACGGGCCCCAGGTCGGCCCCCCGGAGCCACTCCCGGAACGACTCGCCGTCCGCCGCGGGGAAGAGGAGCACGGCGTGGATCCCCTCGTCCAACTCCCCGGCCAGCCGTTCGAGCACCCCCCGGAGGAACGCGGCCGCGGCCTCCTTGTGGGTGATGCGCCGGTCCCCCACCTTCCGGGCCACGGGGGTGGGGTGGAGGATGTGGTCCTTGAGGTCGCGAAATGTCGCCTCGTCGCCGTATACCCCGGCGCGAAGGACCTCCTCGCCCAGGAGCACCTGGCGGCCGAAATGGACGAGCGACGGCACGAACAGGGTGCCGGGCGCCTCCCGGACCTGACGGGCCACGCCCCGCAGGAGACCCCGATACCGGGTGTCGCCCTCCCGGAAGGTGATCAGCGTGTTGTAGTTCCCGAGATCAACGGCGATATCGGCCACGGTTCAGATCCTTGGAAGCTTCCCAGGGCCCCTTCGGGGCCCCGCTACGCACGACAGTAACGCCCGAGCCAGGGCTCGGGGGTAGGAGCGGCGGCCGTGTCAGGTGCCAGAGGCCAGACGACAGAGGACAGGGGGTTCGCCGACTTCTGACCTCTGAATTCTGGCCTCTGGTACGAAAGCCGCTCCCACAGGTTGAGACAGGTGCCAACGCTGGAATCACAAAGGACGTTGGCGTCCTGGCCTCCTGGCCTCCCAGCAGGAAGTTATCTGGAAGCCGCCTCTCCGAGGATGGAGACCTACCCCCCGCCGGTCGCGGGATGCCGCCCCGGGCACGGCGGACGGCGCAGGCCCACGTCGGCCGAACGGGGAACCGCCCAACCGCCTGGCCGCCCAGCCGCCCCGCCATCACAGCGCCTCGATCAGCACCATGTCGCCCCGGACCTGCCCCTCCACCAGCAGCACCATGTCCCGGCACTCCGCCTTGAGCGCGGAGCGGGCCCGCTCGAGCATGTGGCGCACGGGCCCCACGAGGGGGCCCTCGGCGGGCAGGCGCGCCTCGATCTCGTCCACCTCGGGGAGGTTCCGGTCGGTCTTCCCCTGAATCCACCGGCCGAGGGCGGTGGGAAGGCCGTGGAACAGGGCCCGGTGGAGCCCACCCCGGTGGCGCCCCTCCCAGCACAGGAAGAGTTCCAGGAGCGGGTCCCCCCGGTCCTCCAGTTGCAGGAGCAGGTTCCACAGGCGGTGGAGCCCCTCGCGCCGGGCCGGGTGGGCGCCGGCCAGGGCCGAAAGGTACCGGCCCAGCCCCGCGTCCACCGCCCCCCCGAGCCGGGACGCCGGCGCCTCGGCCGGCGGGTAGGCCCCAGCGGCGAAGCGGTGCCGCAGTTCGGCCTCGAGGG
Organism: Deferrisoma palaeochoriense; assembly: GCF_054656955.1. Taxonomy (NCBI): domain Bacteria; kingdom Pseudomonadati; phylum Thermodesulfobacteriota; class Deferrisomatia; order Deferrisomatales; family Deferrisomataceae; genus Deferrisoma; species Deferrisoma palaeochoriense. The sequence continues at coordinate 30,435 of NZ_BAAHXI010000045.1, read as the reverse complement.
CGTCGAGGTCCACGAACCCCTCGTCCAAAAACGAGGCCACGTTCACCACCGGGTTCGCCTCGGCCGCCGTGCGCTCCAGGAGCCGTTCGGGGTCGGCGCCCGGGGGCAGCCCGTCGGCCTCCACGAGCCCGGTCCGCGAGAGTTCCCCCACCGCCTCGGCCAAGAACTCGGTGGTCGGCACCTGCAGGAGACACCGGGCCGCCAGGTAGGCGGGCAGAAGCTCACCCCGATGCCACACGGCCTCGAGCTCGGCCGCGTACCGGGGATCCTCCCGAAACGCCCGCACCAGGAGAAGTTCCCGCAGCCCCGTCCCGGTCTCCGAGGCGATCCGCAGCGCGAGCCGCTCCAGGGCACCGGGCGCCGTGGCCGCCCGGAGCGCCCGGTAGGCGGGCACGGGGTCTAACGGCCGAGCTTTCCGCCGAAACAGCCGTCGCAGCCAGCCCCCGGACTCCTCGGGGTCCAGGACCCGGGCGACGAACTCCTGGGCCTCGGGGTGGGAGAGCCGGCCCAGGGCCTCGAGGGTCCAGGGCTCCGGCCGGGGCCCGGCCGCCTCGAACAGGGGCCCGAGGCCCTCCGGTGCGCCCAGTGCGGCGTAGGCCTCGAACGCGGCCCGGGCCTTCTCGGGATCGCCGCACCCGATCCAGGGCAGGAGCTCGCGGGCCAGGTCCGGATCCCCCAACCGGCCGACGCCGGCCGCGGCCCACGCCCCCACCGGGGAATCCTCGGCCAGCCGAGTGAGAAACAGATCCCGGGCGCCGGCCGCCCCCAGTTCGGCCAGGGCCCGGAAGGCCGCCGGATCCTCGGCCAGGGGCAGGAGGGCCGCCACGGCCTCGTCTCCCCCGTAGTGCACGAGAGCCTCGCAGGCGGCCGCCCTCAGGAACGGGTGCTCCAGGGCCGCGACCACCAGGGGGAACGCCTTGGGGCCCCGGATCCGGCCCAGGGCCCGCACCGCGGCAGCGGCGGCGTCGAGCGCCCCCCGTTCCCGGCACAGCCGGGCGAGATACCCCTCGGCCAGGGGATGGCCGAGGAACCCCAGGCCCAGCATGAGGGCCCGCTTGTCCGCCGAGTCGGGCCGGGCCACCCACTCGTGGAGCGCCTCGCCCAACTCGGGCCCGAGGCACAGCCCCCCCAGGAGCACGGCCAGCCGGTATCGAAGGGGCGCGGTGCCCACCGGGCCGGCGTAGCGGTGGAACGCGCCGGGCCCCCGGTCGAGGATCTCCTCCAGGAGATCCCCCAGCGGGCGGTGGATCAGGTCGTCCATGGGCGAACGGTCAGGCCTTGTCCTTCACCCGGACCTCTTCGCGCTCCTCCACTTCTTCCTCGTAGTACTCCGAGGTGAACTCCCGCTCCACCTCCCCCCCCAGGAGGGCCTCGATCTTCTCTGTGATGTCGAGGCATTTTTTCCCCCTGGCCCCGAACACGGTGACCTTGACGTTCCCGTCCTCGTCGATGGTGACCTTGACCTCTTCCATGTGACGTCCCCGCTGGGATGCTGGGAGGCTGGGACGCTAGGACGCGACATCCCGTGGTTCTACGCGTCCGCTCGTCCCACCCTGTGGGAGCAGTTCGCTTGCCATTTCGTGCTAGGCGGCCGGACGGCTTGGCAACTCGGCGGCTGAACGTTCTCCGATTCGAGTGATGGCGCCCGACCCCAACGGTTGGAGGCATTTCCGTGCCGGGGGAGCAGAATACAGAGGATCGGTGTGGAAGAACCCTGCCCCGCCGTCCTCCGGCCATCGGCTCTGGACCCGGCCGGAAGACCTCCGCCCCCCTCACATGCGCCGCAGCGTGAGGCTGACGGTCTCGCCCTGGCGCTGCTCCTCCACCACCTGGAACTCCTGGCCCTCCAGCTGGTCCTTGACCACGTGGTAGGCGTACCGGCGGGTGACCTCCTTGACGAACGCCTCCTGGGAGAACGCCCGCACCATGTCCCAGTCGGCCACCACCTCGTAGGTGTCGCCGTTCTTGATGAACCCGATGTCGTAGCCGTCGGGGGTGCGCACCTTGAGGTCCACCGTCATCTTCCGCCCCAGGTACCCCCGGATCTTGGTGCGGCCCTCCACCACCTCGAGATCCATGTCGGCCAGGGCGCGCTTCAGGAACAGGAGGTCCACGATGCGGGTTTTGAGCCGGGAAAAGTGGGACATGGGAATCCACCTCGCGTTGGACGGGGAGCTGGCCGGAGCCGGTCAGTGCATCTCTTTGTTCGCCTTGCGGGTGCGGTCGGCGGCCCACTCCCGGAGCCGCTCGATCCGCTCGCTCATGAGCTTCGAGATCGGCACCACCTCCCGGATTCCCTGGAGGATGTCCTCGGTGGTGAAATCCCGCTCGCCGTCGTCAAAGGCGTTGTACATGGCATTGATGATGGCCTGCTCGATCTCGGCGCCGCTGAACCCCTCGGTCTCCCCCGCGAGGAGCGGGATGTCGTAGTGGCGGATCACGGGGCGCACCTTCGACAGGTGCACCCGGAAGATCTCCATGCGCTCCTCGTAGTTGGGCAGATCGACGAAGAAGATCTCGTCGAACCGGCCCTTGCGCATGAGCTCCGGGGGAAGGTTGGTAATGTCGTTGCCCGTGGCGATCACGAACACCGGTTTTTCCTTCTCCTGCATCCAGGTCAGGAACGTGCCAAACACCCGGGCCGAGGTGCCGGAGTCCCCGGCCCCGGTCACGGAGGAAAAGGCCTTCTCGATCTCGTCGATCCACAGGATGCAGGGGCTGATGGTCTCGGCCAGAAGAAGCGCCTTTCGCATGCGCTCCTCCGACTCGCCCACCAGGCTCCCGAACACCTTGCCCATGTCGAGCCGCAGCAGCGGCAGCCGCCACAGGGCCGAGGTGGCCTTGGCCGTGAGGCTTTTTCCCGTGCCCTGGATGCCGATGATGAGGATGCCCTTGGGGTTCGGGAGCCCGTACTCCTTGGCGCGGCTCGAAAAGGCCTTGTCGCGCTTTTTGAGCCAGTCCTTGAGGTTGTCGAGCCCGCCGATGTCCGAGATCTTCTCTCGGGCCGGGAAGAACTCGAGCACCTCCTCCTTGCGGATCACCTTCTGCTTTTCGGACAAGACGAGCTGGATCGCCGACTGGTCGAGCACCTGGTTTTTGAGGATGGCCTTGACGAACACGCCCCGGGCCTGGTTCTCGGTGAGCCCCAGGGCCGACTTCACGAGCTTCTCCTCGGCCTCCTTCGAGAGGTCCACCTTCACGTCGCGCGCTTCACAGATCTCGTGGAGGATCTCCCGCAGGGCCTCGTAGTCGGGAAGGGGGAGGAACACCTGGGGCACGTCGTCGCGGATCTCGGGGGGGAGCTTGAAGAACGGCGACACGAGCACCACGGTCTTCCGGGTGGCCCGCAGGGAGTACATGAGGTTCCGGAGCATCCGCACGATGACCGGCTGCTCGAAGAAGGGGTGGAAATCCTCGAGCACGAAGATGCCGTCGCCCCGGTAGCCCTCGATGCGTTGGAGCGCCGTCAGGGGGTCCATGCGGCCCTCGTCCAGGGGGTTCGAGCCCCCCTCCCGCCGAAACCCCATGACGGTGTTCCAGAAGAAGAGGTCCCGGCCGTTCAGCCCCTGGGCCACCGCCTTCAGAAGGTCGCGGGCCCGCTCCTCCTCCCCGGTGACCACCGAGATCACGGGTTGGCGGGACCGAATCAGGATGTCGAGCTCTTCGCGGATGTGCATGGATCGCCTGGCCTCCCGGCGTCGAGCGGCGCCGAACCGGTGTTTTGTGGCTACTCTAGGCCAGCCCCGGCGGGCGGGTCAACGCGGGCCAGCCGTTCCTTCTCCCGCTCCAGGTACCGGCGCATGGCCTGCCAGTGGTCGTCCCAGATGTCCACGAACTCGATGCCCACCTCGTGGCGTCCCCCGTCCAAAGGGCGGTGCCGGGCCACCCGGCCGATGGCCGTGAGCGGCCGGGTGACCGAGTCCTGGTCGTGCTTGAGGAACTCCGAGGAGTGCTTGCTCCAGCCCACGAGCCGCAGGGCCACCTGCACCGGCCGCTCGGGGTCCAGGGGCCGGTCGAGAACCAGGCGCACCCCGCCCTCGCTCACGTCGAGCATCTCGGCCTCGAGCTCGGGGGCCTGGCCCAAGGGATAGGTGATCTCCTGGCACGTGATGGTGGCCCGCTTGGGAATCCGTTCGTGGCGGCGGCGCTCCTCGTGCATGGACTCTCCTCCTTGGCCTGGGGGGAACGGGAACGTCCCGCCACTGTACCGGAACCGGCCCTCGGGGGGCCAGCGTTCCCAGGCATTGGAGCGCCACGGCCGGAACCGGTAGACTGCTGGGCGACTCCGCAGCGAGGCGGCGGGGCGGCTACCCGTGGGTCGTCTCACAACAGTATGTCACTGGCGGCGGTGGGGCTGGGGGCTCCGACGAAGCGCAACGGCCGAGCAGTTCGGGCCGTCCGGCGCCAGGGAAGCGGCCGCGGCGCGTGCCCTCACGCGCCGCAGCGGACCGCGCCGAGGCGGCCCCTGCGAGGCCGTCCAGCGAAGGAGGGGTCCCCAGCCCCACCCCTTGGGAAAACCATGGGATGTCGGGAACGCCTCACGAGACGGCCGAGAGACTCCGGGCGGGCCTCTGGCCCGGATCGCGGCGTGGACGCCGCTCCTACGGGTCAGACTCGCGGCGACGGCTTGCGTTGCAAAGCGCTCAGCCCCAGGGACTTCCAGGGAAAGGAATAGCGCGTGATCGCGGACGAAAGGTTCGGCGCTTCGGCCCAACCGGGGGGACGATCCCGCCGCCCCGGGGGCGGGGCCCTCCTGGCCTGCCTCGGGCTCGGCGTTCTCGCCGGGGGGGTCCTGGGCGCGGTGCGCACCCGGGAGGCGGCCCTCCACCTCCTCGCCAAGAACGGGGCGCTTCTGGACGCGGGGATCCCGGCATTGCCGGGCACCGGCCACCTGGAGACGATGGGGTCCTGGGCCCCGGCCGGGGCGGGGGCCCTGTTTTTCGCTCTCAGCCTCGGCCTCGGCGGGGCGGCGCTGCTTGCCGCTGCGGCCGGGCTTCTCGGTACCCTCCCAGGTCCCTGGGGCCGGCGGCTCCCGTGGGCCACGGTCCTCGCCCCGGCGCTCCTTTACGCCTGGGGGCGCGACCCGGGCCTCGCCGCGGCCGCCCTGGCACCGGCCCTCGCCGCCGGCCGGTGGGGCGCCGGGCCAGGGCCCTCGAGGCAGGGGATCCTCCCGGTGGCCTGCGCCCTCCTGGCGCTTCTGGGTCTCCTTCCCTGGGCCCGGGCGCCGGAAGGGGGGTTCACCCGGTTCCGGGACCGGGTGCTCCTGGCCCGACCGACGGGACCGGCGCTCGCCCTCGACACCTTCTACTACCGCTGGACCCTCTACCCGGCCGAGGCGATCAAGCCCCTGCGGGCCCGAAGCCAGCCCGCGGTGTGGGTGGACCCCGCGGCGCCGAGCCGGGAGGCGGCGTGCCGGGACCTGGCCCGGCTCGGCGTCTGGTGCGTGGACCGGGCCGAGGCCGCCGACGCGCGACTCCTTCCGGGCCCCGACGGGCCGCGGCTTCGAGCCGGCAACGCCGACCTGGCCTGGCCCCGCGACCCGGCCAGCCAGCGGGAGGCCTGGACCCGTCTTTCCGACCGCCACGACCCGGCTAGGCCCCTTCGCCGAGCCACCGCGGCGGCCCTCTTCTTGGGGTGCCCCCTGGTCCTGGCCGGCCTTCTCGGAGCGCTGGCCGTGTGGCTCGGCTCGTGGATGCCGGCCGAGCCCCAGCGAAGGCTCGGGGCCCTCGTGTGCGCGCTGCTTCTCGCCGGGCTCGTGGCCGCGGTGTCCCGGCCGCCCCCGTGGCTCGCCCGCGTCCGGGCCGAGCTCGCCGACCCCCGCCGGCCCGACCCCCAACGGGTGCGGGAGGGGCTCGCGGCCACCCGGCCGGCCGAGCGGTTTTACGCCGCCCGGGCCGCGGGCCGGTTGGGTCCCGGGTGGGAGGAGGCCCTCGCGCGCGCCCTCGAGGACCCGGTGATCAACGTGCGCTACGCCGCGGCCGAATCCCTGGGCCGGATCGGGACGCCCGGGGCCCGGGAGATCCTGGCGCGGCTGATTGACGGACCGGCCGACTGGTACGTGAAGGAGCGGGCCTGGGCGGGGCTCCGGAGGCTGGGATGGCGGCCCGGGCCCTGACCCCGGCCGAAGCCGTGGCGGCTGTGGCAGGGTGGGCCCTCCTCGAGGTGGGCCTTGCCCGGGCCCTGCCGCGGCCGCCGTCCGCTGCCGCGGCCCTCGCGTGGACCGGCGCGATCCGCCTGGGGGAGCTGGCCCTTGCGGCCGCCTGGTGGAGGGTGCGGGGGTTCGGCCCCGGGCGGCTCGGGCTCGGAGGTGCTCCGGCGCGGACCGGAGTGCGCACCGGCCTCGCGTGGGCCGGGGCCTTCGGGGCCGCGGCGTTCGGCACCGAGGCGATCGTGCGGTTGACCACCGGGCAAGGATGGCTCGGGGCCTTGGCGGGGCCCCGCCTGGCGCCGGACCACCTGGCCTGGCTCCTCCTCGTGGGGGCGCTCGTCGCGCCGGCCTTCGAGGAGTTCCTGTTTCGGGGGGTCCTCTACGGGTCGTTTCGGGACCGATGGGGGCCCTGGCCGGCTCTGGCGGGGTCCACGGTCGTGTTCGCCCTGGCCCACCTGGGCACCGCGGCGGTTCCCTGGACCCAGGTGGTCGGCGGGGTGGTCTTCTGCCTCGCGTACGAACGGGCCGGGAGCCTGTGGGCCCCCTACCTCGTCCACGCCGCGGGAAACGCGTGCCTCTTTCTTCTGCCGTGGATCGTGGGGTAGTCTCGGCGGGGCCGCGGCGGAACGGCGCGCAGGAGCCGACTCCTCGCCGGCCGAAGAACCGACGACCGTTGACCGAGGACCGATCCCTCCCATGGCACGGGACCGACTGAGCACGACCCTGTGGGCGCTGGCCGCGGTGGCGGCGGGCCTGTGGCTTCTGGCGCGGCTCGAAACCGTGGTGGTGCCGCTTCTGGTGGGCTGGTTCATCGCCTACGCCCTCGACCCCCTCCTCGACCGCCTGGAGGCCCGGCGCATCCCCCGGGCCGCGGGCATCCTGATTCTCCTCACCTTTGCCTCGCTTCTCGCCGTGCTCGCCGTGGTCGTCGTCATCCCGGCCCTGGTGGAGCAGGTGCGCGACGCCACCCGCGCCCTGCCCGGGTACGTGGCGGCGGCCCGGAGCGCTTGGCTCCCGCGGCTCGAGGCGTGGTTGGGCCGGCCCCTTCCGGCCGATCCGGCCCAGGGGCTCTCGGAGCTCCTCGCCGCCGTGGGCACGAGCCTCCCTGACCTCGGCACCAAGGCCGCGGCCGTGGCGGGGCGGGTGGTGGCGAACCTCTGGAGCCTCGTGGGCACGCTCCTCGGGCTCGCCCTCATCCCCGTGTTCGCCTTCTACCTGCTCCTCGACTTCAACGGCTTGGGCGAGCGGCTCGTGGGCCTCGTGCCCCTGCGCCACCAGGCCCTCGCCGGCCGGGTGCTCGACCGGGCCGACGAGGCCCTGGGGGCCTTCGTGCGCGGCCAGATCACGGTGTGCGCGGCGCTGGCGCTCGTGTACTCGGTGGGCCTCACCCTCACCGGGATCGACATGCCCTGGGTGGTGGGCGGCCTGGCCGGCGCGCTCTTCATCGTGCCGTACCTGGGCACCCTCGTCGGGGTGGTGCTGGCGAGCCTTCTGGCGCTCCTCAAGTTCCACGACCTCGCCCACCTGCTGGCCGTGTGGGGGGTGTTCGCCGCCGGCCAGGCCCTGGAGGGGTTCCTCCTCACCCCCCGGCTCGTGGGGAACCGGGTGGGGCTCCATCCCGTGGCCGTGATCGTGGCCGTTCTGGCCGGGGGAGAGCTGTTCGGCGTGGTGGGGGTGCTTCTGGCCGTGCCGGCCGCCGCCGTGCTGCGGGTGGGCCTGTCGGAGGGGCTTGCCCTGTACCGGGCGTCGGCCTGGTACCGGGAGGGGACGTGATGCTCCCGGTGGCGGCCCTCGTCTCCCACCTGCGGCTCCACGCCCCCGACCTGGCCCGCCGGCTCGACGGGATCACCGGGCTCGAGCGGACCGGGGCCGCGCTGCGAATCCGCTCACCGGCCGGGAGCTGGTCGTGGCGGGAGCTCTCGGCGGCCCGGGGGCGCCTCGCCGAGGAGGCGTCCCGGGCGTTCGGAGAACCCGTGACCGTGGAACTTCGCGAGGGGCCGCCCGACCCCGAGCGTCTCCCGTTTCCGGTGCTCTCCTCGAAGCACTGGAACCACGTGGCCTTCTGGGCCTGGCATGGGTCCCGCTGGGCCCTGGTGGCCGCGCCGAAGCCCGAGTACCAGGCCCGGTGGGTCGGGGCCCCGGCCCCCCCGGCCGCGCCGTTGGACCTCCGGGGCGACGTGCCCCCCCAAGGCATCGAGCACGCCCTGCCCTCCCTCCTCGACGCGCTCGCCCGCGCGGCCCAGGCCGAACGGTCCTACGCTCACCTGGTGTGCCCGTTCCCGGGCGACGCCCAGGCCGACCGGCTGGAACGGGTCCTGCACACCGCCAAGGACTGGGGCACCCCCCGGACCCCCGGCCCCATCCTCCAGCGCTACGTGGGCCGGATCCACTACGTGGACCCCGACGCCCCCCCGACGGGGGTGCGGATCGCGATGGGACTTGCGAAAGGCGACTAATCCGGGGATCATAGGGCCTTAAGATCTGGGGCGGGCCGGCCGAAACGGGAACGATCCCCGTCGATACCCCGGAGGCGCCCCCGGATGACCCGCTGGTTCCTGTCCGTCGCCCTTGCTTGGCTCCTCGCGGCCGCTCCGCCGGTCGCGGCCCGGTCCCACCGCCTCGTGGTGGTGGTGCACTCTTACCACCAGGGCCTCTCCTGGGTGGACCGGGTGAACGATGGGCTGTGGGAGGAACTCGGGTCTGCCGAGCCGGCCGTGGACCTTCGGTTCGAGTACCTCGACACGAAGTCCCACCGCGACCCCGCCTACCTGGACCTCCAGGAGCGGCTCCTCGCCGCCAAGTACGCTTCCTCGCCACCCGCCGTGGTGGTCGCCTGCGACAACAATGCCCTCGAGTTCCTGAGGCAACGACGGGACCGGGTGTTCGGACCCGTGCCTGTGGTGTTCTGCGGGATCAACGGCTTTTCCGACGACCTCGTGACGGGCCTCGCCCCCGTGACCGGGGTGGCCGAGGAGGTGGCGTTCCGGGAGAACCTGGAGTTCATCCGGCGGGTCCACCCGAACCTCTCCGCTCTCGTCGTGTACGGCACCGACACCCCCACCTTCCGAATGAACCGGCGGGGGTTCGAGGCGGCGGCCCGCGAATTCGGCATGGAGGCCCTGCTCCGGTTCCGGGCCGAGCTTCCGGCGGCTGAGGCCGCGGCCGACGCGGCCCGGCTTTCTTCCGGCTCGGTGGCCGTGCTCCTTGACACCCTGCGGGATGCCGACGGCACCGCGCTCGAGTTCGGCCGGGCGGCCCGCCGCCTGCGGGAGGCACTGTCGGTCCCGCTCTACTCCTTCTGGGACGTGTTCCTGGGCCACGGCATCGTCGGTGGAAAACTCGTCAGCGGTGCAGCCCAGGGGCGGGCCGCGGGCCGGTTGGTGCTGCGCATCCTTGAGGGCGCCGACCCGGCCAACCTGCGCGTGCTGCGGGCCGAGGCCAACCCCTGGCTGTTCGACCACCGGGAGCTCGAGCGGTACGGCATCGACGAGGATCTCCTGCCGGCCGGTAGCCGGGTGCTGTTTCGTCCGCCCGGATTTTGGGAGCGGTACGGTCCGGTCGCCGGACCCGTGGGGCTCGTGCTGTTCCTACTGGGCGGCATCGCCGTGGTCCAGGCGGCGGATGCCCGGCGGCAACGCCGGGCCAGGCAGGCCGTGCGGAAAACCCGTGACTTTCTCCAAACGATTTTGGACGGGGTGGCCGAACCGATCCTGGTGATCGACAGGGAACACCGGCTCACCCTACTGAACCGGGCGGCTCGGGAGCTGAACCCCAATCCAGAAGCGACCACCTGCCACGCCGTGTCCCACGGCCAGAACACTCCTTGCGACACGGCCGACCACCCCTGCCCCCTCGAAGAGGTGATCCGGACCGGCCAACCGGTGACCACCTTGCACGTGCATAAAGGCCCCGGCGGCGAGGACCGCCGGATCGAAATCCTGGCCTCGCCCCTCGAAAACGATCGTGGAGAGGTCACCGGCATCGTCGAAACGATGCGGGATGTGACGGAACGATTCCGCGCCTTCGAACAGGTCCGGCGGGCGAAGCAGGACTGGGAGCGCACCTTCGACGCCGTGCCGGACCTCATCGCCCTGATCGGCCCCGGCCACCGGATCCGCCGGGTCAACCGGGCCCTGGCGGAGCGCCTGGGCACCTCGCCCCAGGAACTCGTGGGCCGTCCCTGCTACGAGGTGATCCACGGCCGCGACGCCCCCCACCCGGGCTGCCCCCACGTCCGCATGCTCCACGACGGCAAGCCCCACGTCGCCGAGGTCCACGAGCCCCACCTGGGCGGGTATTTCTTCGTCTCCACCTCGCCCCTCCCAGCCGGCGAGGGCGGGCCGGGCTGCGTCCACGTGGCCCGGGACATCACGGACCTGAAGCGCGCCCAGGCCGCCCTGGAGGCCGAGCGGAACCGGCTCCGGGTCACCCTGGAGAGCATCGGCGACGGAGTGATCGCCGTGGATGCCCAGGGTCGGGTGGTGCTCCTGAACCCCACGGCCGAGGCGCTCACGGGATGGAGCGCCCGGGAAGCCCAGGGCCGGCCTCTCGACGAGGTGTTCCGGATCGTCAACGAGACCACCCGGGAACCCGCCCAGAACCCCGTACAGACCGTCCTGTCCACCGGCCGGATCGCGGGGCTCGCCCATCACACCCTGCTCCTATCCCGGGAAGGCCGGGAAACCGCGATCGCGGACAGCGCCGCCCCGATCCGGAACGAGAGGGGTGACGTGGTGGGGGCGGTCCTGGTGTTCCGGGACGTCACCGAGGAACGCCGCCGCGAACGCGAGCGCGCCCGGGCCCAGCACCTGGAGTCCCTCGGGGTGCTCGCGGGCGGCATCGCCCACGACTTCAACAACCTGCTCATGGGCATCTCGGCAAACCTCGAGGCCGCCCGGCGCAAGGTGGCGCCCTCGGACCCCGCCTACCCGCGGCTCGCCCAGGCCGAGGCCGCCTGCTTCCGGGCCACCCAGCTCACCCGGCAACTTCTCACCTTCGCCCGGGGCGGGGACCCGGTGCGCCAGACGGTCCACCTGGCCGAGCACCTCGAGGAGTGGGCCCGGTTCCCCCTGCGGGGCTCCAACGTCGCCCTTGATCTTCGCCTCGCCGCAGATCTCCCGCCTGTCGACGCGGACCCGGGGCAACTGGAGCAGGTGGTCACGAATCTGGTGTTGAACGCCCGGCAGGCCATGCCCCGGGGCGGCACGGTCCGGGTCGCGGCCGGCTCCTGCACGGTGGAGGAAAACGAACACCCCGGGCTTGCGGCGGGCAACTACGTGGTCCTCGAGGTCGAGGACACCGGCATCGGCATCCCGCCCGAGCACCTGCCCAAGATCTTCGACCCCTACTTCACCACCAAGCAGACCGGAAGCGGCCTCGGGCTCGCCACCGTGCACTCCATCGTGCGGCGCCACGGGGGAACGGTGACGGTGGCGTCGAAGCTCGGTGAGGGCACGCGGTTTCGGGTGTACCTTCCGGCGGCGACGGCAGGCTCGGCCCCGGTCAGCCCCGAGGCGCCGGAGCCGGCCGGCCCCGGGGCCCGCCCCTCCGGGGCCGCGCGCATCCTGGTCATGGACGACGAGGAGATGCTCCGGGACGTGCTGTGCGAGGTGTTGGAGGACATGGGGTATCAGGTGGAGGCCACGGCCGACGGGGAGGAGGCCGTGGAGCGGTACCGGGAGGAACGGGAGGCCGGGCGCCCCTTCGATCTGGTGATCCTGGACCTCACCGTGCCGGCCGGCGTGGGCGGGCAGGAAGCGCTCCGCCGGATCCGGGAGTTCGACCCCGGGGTGCGGGCCGTGGCCTCGAGCGGGTACGCCTCGGACCCGGTGCTCGCAAACCCCGGGGAGCACGGGTTCGCCGGCTCCGTGGCCAAGCCCTACCGGCTCGACGAACTCGATCGCGTGATCCGGTCGATCCTGGGACGCGCGGACGTCGGGACGCCCCCCGCCTTCTAGCCTTCTAGCCCTCTAGCCCTCTAGCTTCCCAGCCGTCCAGATCACCCCGGAAACAGCCGCTCGACCAGGGCGTCCAGCGGATGGGCCTCCTGGAACGCGGCCTTGGCCGCCTCGAAATCCGCGCTCTCACACCGCTCCAGGAGCTCCTCGAGACGGTCGAGCACCTGTTCGGCCTCGAGCCGCCGGGCCTCGTCCCACTGGAGTTGCGCGAGCCACACGGGCTCCAGGTCCTCGTCCAGGAACCCCACCCGCACCTCGGCCTGGCCCGCCAGGCGGCGCAGGTAGTCCCGGTCGGCCGGGTCCTCGGGGTCGAAGTACACCTCGCCCAGAAGCTCCCCCGCCCCCGGGGCCTCGCACCGGACCAGCCAGCAGGCCACGGGCCCGTGCTCCGTGGCCTCCACGGCCCAACCGGCCTCCACCGGCGCCCCCGCCCCTTTCAGGGCCTCGGCCACGTCCCGGCGGGTCTTCACGAGGAGCACGGCCTCCTCCCCCTGGCCCAGGTCGAGCCCCACGGCCACCACGGCAAAGGGTTCCTCTGCAAGAAACTCCCGGATCTCTTCGGCCATACGCATGGGACGCACCTCGTCGGTCCACGGTCTGCGGTAAACGGTCTAACGGCTTCTCCCCGGGGCGTGGGGGCCCGAACCCCGGCCGTCTGGCGCACCTCGGTGGGAAAACGGAACTCACGCCCCGGATACCGGGCCATCCCTTTAGGGGGCGTCGGGCCGCGCCGCCCGGGCGTGCGGCCCAGGCCCCGAAGCCCCCAGAGATCGCACGAACTCCGCCAGGATCGCGGCGAACTCTTGGGCCCGGCCCAGGCACAGGATGTGGTCGGCGCCGAGCAAGATCCTGAGCTCGGCCCGGGGCAGGCACCGGGCCATCCGGCGGGCGTGGGAGGGGGGGGCAAGCCAGTCGCGCCCGCCGGCCACCACGAGGGCCGGCATCCCTAACTCGGGCAACCGGGGCTCAAGATTGGTGCGCGCGAGGTCGATGTACAATCGGCGCATCGTGGGCCGGTGGGCCCGGCGCACCATGTCCTCCACCACCGGCCGGGCCCAATCGGGCCCCTGGTGGCGGCTGAACGCCCACCGCACCGAGGCCTGGAACACCTCCATGGCCAGTCGGCCCCCGAGCCCGGCAAAGGCCAGGGCGGCCCACCGGCGAAGCCCCCGGCCCCACCGGGCCGAGGTGCAGCAGAGCCCCAGCCCGGTCACCCGTTCCGGCCGGTCCAGAGCCGCCGCGAGGGCCACGGTACCGCCCATGGAGTACCCGACGATGGCGACGGGTGCCGGCCCCCACTGGGCGTCGATCCGGTCCCACAACCACCGGGCGTAGGCGGCCACGCCCCGTTGGGCCGGGGGCAGCGGCGGTTCGGCGCCGAACCCGGGGAGGTCCGGTGCGAACACAGGGCCCAGTTCTTGCAGAACCGGCAGTTGCAAGTTCCACATGCGGTGGTCCACGCCCAGGCCGTGGACCAGCACGACCCGGAGGTCACCGTCGGCCATGGACCGCGCTCCCCGTGAAACGCTGCGAAACGCCGTGCAACGACTCCTCGCCCTCCTGGCCGTGCTTGCGGTGGCCCTGTGGGGCTCCCCCGCCCACCCGGGTGCGCCAAGACCCACGGACGGCACGGTGCGGGTGGGGGATATGGCGCCGGACTTCCGGCTCACCACCTTCGACGGCGCGCCTCTGTGCCTCACCGACTGCCTGAACGGCGGCAAACCGGTGCTCCTCGTATTCTGGAGCTACTTCTGCTTTCCCTGCCAAAAGGAACTCCCCGCCATCGCGGAACTCGCCCGGAGCCTCGGGGATCGCGTGCGGGTGGTGGGCATCTGCCTCGACGGGCCCCAGTACGACAACAAGATCCTCCCGTTCATCGAGGCAAACCGTATCACATTCCCCAACGGGTACGACAGGCAGACCCAGCGGTTCTTCGAGGTGGCCGAACGCTACGGCGTGGTGGGCACCCCCACCCTCTACCTCGTGGACGCCACCGGCCGGATCCGGTTCATCCACCTGGGCCGGATCCCCACCGACGTCCTGGAGAAGGTGATCGAATCCGCCCAGGACCCCAGCTTCTGCGCCGAGATCCTGCCGCCCAAGGCCGAGTGAGCCCGGCCCCCCGGGGGGAGGGGGTGGAACCACGGAGGGCACGGAGGACACGGAGGGAAAACCGGCGACAGCCCATGGTTTCCTCCGAGGCCCTGCGAGTGTCCGCCCAGGTCGCGGCCCGAGGTGGAAGCGGGGTCCACCCCGCGATCCGGGCCGGAGGCCCGAAGGAACAGGCATCGGGGCCTGGAGGCTGCTCCCACAGGTTGGGCCGGGCGGTGACGCTGGAATCCAGAATGCTTCAACTGCCTAGCCGCCAAGCCGCCTAGCCGCCTCGCTCCCCGGTCGCCCCGCAAGGCCCGCACGTCTCCGTGTCCTCCGTGCCCTCCGCGGTGAAACCCCTTCGGGTCCCGCCCGCGCGCCCCGATTGACAACCCGGCCGGCTTTGCCCTACGGTCCGCGCCATGCCGCGCATCGACGCCCTCCTCCGACATCTGGTGGACCTCGGCGGGTCCGACCTGCACCTGAGCGCCGGGGCGCCCCCGGTGTTCCGGGTGAACGGGCGGCTCCAAAAGACCCGGCACCCTCCGCTTGACCCGGGGGAGGTGGAGGATCTGCTGGCGGAGATCCTCTCCGACGAGGAGATCGCCCGGCTGGAGGACGAGGGCGACCTCGACTTCTCCTACGGGGCGGAGGGGCTGGGCCGGTTTCGGGGCAACGCCTACACCCACCGCAAGGGCTGGGCCGCCGCGTTCCGGTGGATCCCCGGAGCGCCCCCGACCCTGGAGCAACTGGGCCACCCCCACGTGGTGGCCGAACTGGCCCTGGCCCAGCGGGGGCTCGTGGTGGTCACCGGGCCCACGGGCTCCGGCAAGTCCACGACCCTGGCGGCCATGATCCAGCACCGGAACCGGGAACGGGCCGACCACGTGATCACCCTGGAGGATCCGCTGGAGTTCCTCCACGAGGACGACCGGTGCCTGATCCACCAGCGGGAGGTCCGCCGCCACGCCCGGTCGTTCGCCGCCGGGCTCCGCGCGGCCCTGCGGGAAGACCCCGACGTGCTCCTCGTCGGAGAGATGCGCGACACCGAAACGATCGCGATGGCGCTCACGGCGGCCGAGACGGGCATGCTGGTGCTCGGCACCCTCCACACCCAGAGCGCGGCGAAAACCGTGGACCGCATTATCGACGCCTTCCCTGCGGGGCAACAGGACCAGGTGCGGGCCATGCTGGCCGAGAGCCTCCGGGGGGTGGTGGCCCAGGTGCTCCTGCGCCGGTCCGACGGCCGGGGCCGGGTGGCCGGACTGGAGATCCTGGTGAACGTGCCGGCCGTGGCCCACCTGATCCGAGAGGGAAAGACGTTCCAGATCCCCTCGGTGATCCAGACCGGCCGCAAACAGGGCATGCAGCTCCTCGATCAGCACCTCCTGGAACTCGTGAACACGAAGACGATCACCCCCGAGGAGGCCCTGCGCCACGCCCAGAACCGGGCCCTGTTCGAACGGATGGTCTCGGCGCCATGAGCCCCGCGGCCCGCCCCCGGTTGGGCGACATCCTCCTTCGGGCCGGCCTGGTGGACGACGCGGGCCTCCAGCGGGCCTTGGAGCGCCAGCGGGTGCAGCCGGGCCGGATCGGCACCCATCTTCTGGAGCTCGGGGCCGTGAAGGGGGAGGACCTGGCCAAGGCCCTCTCAATCCAGCACCGGGTACCCCCCTTCCTGCCCGACCTCTATCCCCCGGATCCCGGCGCGATCGGCCGCGTGTCCGAGGCCCTGGCCCGAAGGCGCAGGGCGCTTCCCGTGGCCTGGGACGAAGACCGCGGGACCCTCCAGGTGGCCCTGGCCGATCCCCAGGACCTCGCGGCCGTGGACGAGATCCGGTTCGCGGCCGGCGCCCGGCGGGTGGCCGTGCTGGTGGCGCCCGAGCAGGTGATCGAACGCGAGATCGCCCGGCGGTACCGGGGGGAGGAGCCGGAACCGGCGGACCCCCTGGTTTCCCCAGCGATCCGGCGGGCCGAACCCGCTCCGTCGCGGCCGGGACCCCGGGCCCTCGTGGCCGACCCCTCGGGCCGCCGCGGCCGGGCCGTGGCCGCGCTCTTGGAGGCCGAAGGGTTCCGCGTGACCCGGCCCCGGACCCGGGACGAGGCCGCCCGGGCGTGGGACGCGAGACCCTGGGACCGGGTGTGGGTGCACGCCGACTGGGCCGAGGGGGCCCCGGCCGGGGCGCTGGTGTACCGGTCGCCGGCCGACGAGTGGGCCCAGGCCCTCGGTCCCGTCGAGGCGTTCGCCCGGGAGGCCGAGGCCCTGGCGCGGGAGGCCGTGCCGGCGGCGCGGCGGGCCCTGGCCGACGAGGTGGCGGCCCTCCTTCGGCTGGCGGCGGGCCGGCGCCGTATCGGGGGGTGGGGACTCCGGTGGCTCCTTCTGCGGTTCTGGCGGGCGGCGGCCCGGGGCTGGGACCTCCCGGACGGTCCGACCGAAGCGGAAGGGGCCGACCTCCTGGCCGTGGCGGCGGCGTTCGGCCGGGTGCGGGAGCGCACGGGGTCGGCCCGGGAGGCGGTTCGGGAACTCGGCCGGGACGAGACCCTCGCCCCGGCCGCGGTCACCGAGTTCGCGCGGCTCGCCTCGGGCACCGATCTCCTCGAGCGCCTGGGCGACCGGCCCCGGGCGCTGGCCGTGTTCCCCTCGGCAGAGGCCCCGGAGGGGATCCTGGCGGCCCTCGAGGCGGCCGGCTGGGAGGTGACCCGGGCCGAGGAGCCGGTCGAGGGCGGGGGCGCCGCGGCGGTGCTCGTGCCGGCCGGCCGGGGGGTGGAGTGGATCGAGGGGGGGGCGTTCGGCCGGGACGCCTCGGTGTTCGTGGTGGGCTCGTTCGCCCACCCGGCCGAGGCCCTCTACGCCCTGCGGGCCGGGGCCGAGGATGTGATCGATCCGGCAACCCACCCCGAGCTCGTGGTGGCCAAGCTCGAACGGGCCGCGAGCCGGGCCCGGCCGGCCGCCGCGGGGGTCGAGGGAAGCCTTGCGGACCTCTCGGTGGCCGAGGTGGTGCAGGTGCTCGCCCACGGGCTCCGGACGGCCGTGGTCACCATCGAGGGCCCCCGGGGAAGCGGGGAGATCGCCCTCGAGCGCGGACGGGTCGTCGACGCCCGGGCCGGAGCCCTCCGGGGCGAGGAGGCCGTCTACGAACTCGTCACCTGGGAGGAGGGCCGGTTCCGGATCGCGCCGGGCCTTCCCCCCGACCACCCCCGCACCGTGGAGAACGCCGATACCGAGGGGCTCTTGATGGAAGGGTTCCGAAGGCTCGACGAGGCCCGGCGGGGCGCGGACGGGGCCGACTAACGCCTAACCTACCGGAGCTTCCAAGTAACTTCAGCTAGGCGGCTGGGCTGCTCGGCAGCTAGGCGGCTAAGAACCTTGGGGATTCCGGCGTCATCGCGCCGGCCAGCCCGTGGGAGCGGCTGCAGTATCGGGGGCCAGAAGTCAGAAATCGGAGGTCAGAGAGCCCCCTGTCCTCTGCCTTCTGTCTTCTGGCACGTGGCACCAGCGCCGCTCCCACACCGAAACCCTGACTCGGACGTTAGTGTCCTGCGCAGCGGGGCCCCGAAGGGCCCTGGGGACCTTCCCCCCTACGCCACGTCCCAGAGCTCGGCCAGGCTGACCTCGCCGGCGGCCACGGCCGCCGTCACCTGCTCCGACACCGAGGGCCGGGCCCGGGCCGCGAGGTCGTCCACCCGGCCCTCACCCCACGCCACCCGCATCAGGGCGTCCCGCACCCCCACGTCCACGGGCAGCACCTCGAAGAACGCCCGCCGGCCCTTCACGCCACGGCCGCCACAGCGCCCGCACCCCTCGCCCTCTTGAAACGGCGTCGCTCCCTCGGGGAGCCAGCGGGTGAGCGCCTCGCGTTCGGCCGTGCCCAGGGTGCAGGCCACCCGGCAGTCCGGGCACAGGAGCGGCACGAGCCGCTGGTGCAGCACGGCCCGGAGCCCGAACAGGGGCAGGTCCCGGGCCCGGGCGGCGAGATCGGCCAGCGCCTCCGCCAGGCTCGCCTCGGCCGAGGCGGCCAGCACCCACCGCCCCCGCACCGCCAGGGAAAGGAGCGGCCCCAGGGCCCCCGGGCCCACCCGGTCCACCACGATCCGGTCGAACTCCAGGTGGCGCAGTTCCGCGAGCACCTGCCGGCGGCCGGCCGGGGTGAGGTTCAGGGTTTCGACCTGCAGGGTCTCCGGGGCCCGGTAGAACACCTCGTCCTCGATGGTCACGGTGCGGCCCCGGCCCGGCACCTCGGCCAGGAGCCCGAAGAGCGTACTCGCCGTCCCCTCCTCGGACGGGCTCGTCACCCACACGAGGCCGGGCCGGGCCAGGGCGGCCCGGAGGTCCCGCTGGTGGGACGACCGGAATCCCAACTCCTCCAGCGTGCGCGGCGCTCCTTCGGGCTGCACGAGCCGCACCTGGGCCTCCTCGCCCCCGACGCCTCGCAGGATCGACAGGCGAAAGATCCGGGTCTCGGCCGGATCGGCGCCCAAGGCGAACCGGCCCCGCTGCAAGACGCCCCGGGACCGGGCGTCGAGCCCGGCAAGCTGCCGCAGCCGGTCCAGAAGGATGGTGTGCCAGGTGGCTCCGCCCCGAAACAGCACCCGTCCGTCCAGGGTCTCGGCCCGGAGCTCCCCGTCCACAAGGCGCAGGTGGAGGCCCCCCTGCCCCCTCTCGACCACGTCCCCCAGGAGCTTTCGCAAGAGCTCGGTGCCGGTGGGGTCCGACAGGATCTCCTCCTCGCACCCCTGGCACACCCCCGGTTCCCGGACCCCGGTGTCGGGAGGCAACGCGGCCCCGCAGAGCCGGTCGAGGCAGGCCTCGATCTCCTCCCGAAGCGCCGCCACCACCTTGAGGGGCATGCCCGCGCGGGCCGCAAGGTCGTCCAGAGCCGTCCGGCTCGACGGGTCGGCCGCGGCCACCACGAGCCGCCCCGGCTCCCCCTCGGCCCCGGGCTCCTCGTAGAGGGGAAGCACCCCGTAGCGCCGGCACAGCTCGGCCGGCACCCTCCGGAGCGCCTCGGGGTCGATGGCCCCCGGATCGGGGTGCACGAGCGGCAGATCCATTTGCTCGGCCAGGGCCCACCGCACGGCCTGCTCGGTCAGAACGCCCTGGTCGGCCAACACCTCCCCCAGGGGCCGGCCGGTCTCCCGCTGGGCCGACAGGGCCCGCTCCAGGTCCTCGGGCCGGATGAGACCCCGTTCCACCAAGAGTTCCCCTAGGCGTTTCGAGTGGTTCGACATTTCTCTCCTCCTGGGCGCCAATTTCATCCTTTGGGGTGATGTGCGCCCGTTCGCCCGGTGCTATTCTCGGCTCCGCGGTTGGGGCACGAGATTCGAGAGAGGGGGAACCATGGGGGCGCGACCGACGGTCTTACTGATCGACACCGACCGGGACATCCTGAACCTGCTCGACTACGCGTTCCGGTCGGAGGGCTTTGACACGGTGATCTGCACCGAACCGGAGGATGCGGTGGGCCACGTGGCCCGGGGAGAGGTGGACTGCGCCGTGGTGGACCTCCACCATGCGCGCACCCCCGAATGCCTGGGGTTTCTGAACGCGGTCCGCGAGCTACCCCGGGGAAGGAGCCTGCCGGTTCTCGTGACCTCGGCGGGGTATCACGCCGAAACGGTCCGCCAGGCGCTCCGGCTGGGCGCCCGGAAGTTCATCCCGAAGCCCTTCTATCCGTCGGAACTCCTGAGCGAAGTCCGGGCCGCCGTCGCCCCGGCGGCCTAAGCTCCCGGAAGCTCTTCCGGGGGGAAGAGCGGCCCTTCCCACCGGGGAAAGGTTTCCCCCACCTTTCCCCGGTGGAGCAGGGTTTCCACCGCACGGCATCCCTCGTCTCCCAGGTCCAAGCTGAATCGGTTCACGTAGAGCCCGATGTGGCTCCGCACGACCTCCTCGTCCATCTCCTGGGCGTGGGCCCGCACGTAGGCCATGGGCTCGTCCGGATGCGCGAGGGCGTAGGCCACGCTCTCGCGCACGAGGCGCTGGACCCGCTCCGGCTCCACCCCGGCGTCCCGCCGCAGAAGGATCCCCCCCAACGGCACAGGAACCCCGAACCGCTCCTCCCACCACGCCCCCAGATCCTCCACGGCCACGAGGCCGTGGGTCCGGTACGTGAACCGGCCCTCGTGGATCACGAGCCCGGCCGCCACCTCCCCCCGGGCCACGGCCGGCATGACCTCGTGGAACACCATGGGCACGGCCTCGAAGGGCCGGCCGGCCCGGAGGGTCAGCAGGCGGTAGGCCGTCGTGTGGAGCCCCGGCACGGCCACGGGGCCGTCGAGCAGCTCCTCCAGCGGCCGGGCCTCCCGGGCCACCACGAGCGGGCCGCACCCCCACCCCAGGGCCCCGCCCGAACGCAGGCACCAGTACCGGGGAGCCACCGCGCCCACCACCCCGTAGCTCACCTTGGTCATGGGGAGCCGCCCCTCCAAGGCCCACCGGTTCAGGGTTTCCACGTCCTCGAGGACCGGCTCGAACCGAAGCCCGCCGGTGTCGATTTTGCCGTAGACCAGCGCGTAGAAGAGGAACGTGTCGTTCGGGCAGGGCGAGTAGCCCAGGCGGATCGTGGTCATCGGGAGAGCGACTCCGTGGGTTGTGGCTGAGCGGCGGGGCGGATAAACCGCCGTGAATCGTGAACTCGTGAATCGTGAATCGGCTGGCCCCTCGGCGCCCCCCGGATCTTCCGTCATCCCACCCCGCGCCTCACGGGTCCGGCGTGCACGGCGCGCCCTATGGGTTTCCGCGGCAAGAAGCGTCAGAACGATTCACGATTTACGATCCACCATTTACGGGAGTTAGAGCGTGCGCGCGTCAAAACAGCTTGAGCTGGAGGGGAGGTTCCCCCGCCTTCCTGCGGCGTTTTGGCTTGGGCTCCGGGGCCGGTTCGGGGGCGGGGACGGGCTCCTCCGGCTTGGTGGGTTCCTCCGGCGCCAGGGACGCCTCCAGGTCCCGGAGCATCGCATCCAGGGCGGGATCGTCCCGCCGCCGCTCCTCCGTGCGGCGCACCGCCATGTGCACCGAGGTGTAGTCGAGGCCGAACCGTTCCCCGATCTCCCGCAGGGTCAGCCCGGTGTATTTACGGGCGAGGTACAGGGCGAGCTTCCGGGCCAGCACCCGCTGGAACTTGCCCCGCACCACCTGCTCGGGGCTGAAACCCGTGTACTCGGCCACCCGGGCCACCACGGCGTCGAGATCGGCCGCGGGCTCGGGCCGGCCGAACCCGGGGAACTCCCTTAGGTCCCTGCCCCCCAAAAGGGCGAGCGCCCGCTGCCGTAGCCCGTCGCCCCCCAGCACGAGCCCCCGCCACGCCTCCTTCCAGGGGGGCGGGGACGGCGTCGCGAGCTCAGCCTCCAAGGCCTTTCGGTACGCCTCGCGCCCCCCCGCCCGGGAGAGCACCGACCGGGTCCAGACCCCCGGCATCCCGGCCCGGGGCTCCCAGTACGCCCGGGCGCTCGAGGCCGGGTACTCGGCGGGGTGATCGGCAAGCCCCCTTCGCACCGGGTTCAGGTGGACCCGGACCGAGAGCGGCACCAACCAGTCCTCGGGGTCGATCAAAAGCGCCCGGAACCGGCCCCGCAGGATCGGGCCCTCCGCCTTCACCCGGGCAGTCAGGAAGGTGTTCCACCGGTGGACCGCCCGGGACAGGTTGGCCCGGGGGGTTTCGAGGAGCAGATGGTAGTGGTCGGGGAGCACGCAGGCGGCGTGGACCCGCACCCCGTAGGCGTCCACGATCTCCGGAAGCCGCACCACCAACGCCGCCGCCTCGTCGGCGGTGCGGAACCACCGCCGTCGGGGCAGCGCCTTGGCGGTCACCAGGTAGGTGGCGCCGGGGAACTCGATGCGAACCGGGCGCGCCATCCGGATCTCTCCGCGTGGTGGGGACGCGAGGTGCGTGGGTTCCTATCAGGTCCGGGCCGACCGGTTCAAGCCTCCAGCGCCCGGCGCAGGAGCTCGTCGATCCCGACCCGGCCCCCGGTCCACCCGACCTCCCGGCGGTACCAGACGTCTAGGGCGTCGGCCACGGCCGCGAGGCGCCCCTCGTCGAGCACGAGGGCCCCCGGCACGCTGCGCCCGGTGAGATTGCCGAAGTTCTCGGGACAGTGGTGGAGCACCGCCGTTCCCCCCTCCCTCCGCAACAGGAGCAGCCCGTGGGTGCGGCACAAAAGCGGCCGGTACTCGTAGAGGAGGCAGATGCCGGAGTGGAGGAGGGGGCAGCCGGTCAGGGGGGCGTCCAGGGCCCGCCGCAAGAGCGCGACCTCTTGAGGCCCCAGCGACGAGAGGCCCTCCACCAGGTGCCCCGCCTCCACCGGCCGGAGCCGTAGCACCTGGCGGCAGCACCCGTCGCACCCCGGCCGGCAGCGCACGGCCTCCCCCAAGGCCTCCCGGGTCTGGCGCCAGAACCCCTCCACTCTCCCGTGGAGGCCCAGGAGGCCCTCGCGGGTTTCGCCCTCGGGCCGGGGCGGCAGGATCACCCTTTCTCCGGCCCCCGGTCGGCGAACGCCTTGAGAAGGTCCACCGGCACCGGGAACACGATCGTCTTGGCCCCGCTCGAGGCGCTGACCTCCAGGAGCGTCTGGAGGAACCGGAGCTGGATCGCCGTGGGTTCCTGGCCGATGGTCCGGGCCGCGGCCGTGAGCTTTTCGGCGGCCTGGAACTCGCCCTCGGCCGCGATGATCTTGGCCCGGCGCTCCCGCTCGGCCTCGGCCTGGCGGGCCATGGCCCGCTGCATCTCGGTCGGCAGGTCGATGTGCTTCAGTTCGACCGTCGAGACCTTGACCCCCCAGGGGTCGGTGTGGCGGTCGAGGATCTCCTGGAGCTTCTGGTTGATCTTCTCCCGGTGGGAGAGGAGCTCATCGAGCTGGGCCTCGCCCGAGACGCTCCGCAGGGTGGTCTGGGCGAGCTGGCTCGTGGCGTAGAGGTAGTCCTCCACCTCGACGATGGCCTTCATGGGGTCGATCACCCGGAAGTACACCACCGCGTTGACCTTGACCGACACGTTGTCGGCGGTAATCACGTCCTGGGGCGGCACGTCGTGGGCCACGGTGCGAAGGCTCACCTTCACCATCCGGTCCACGAACGGGATGAGCAGGATGAGCCCCGGCCCCTTCACCCCCACGGCCCGGCCCAGCCGGAAGATCACGGCCCGCTCGTACTCCCGGAGAATCCGGATGGCCGAGATGAGAAAAACCAGAAGGACGAACACGAACACCGGCAGAAACATCACGAACCCGGGCATGGCATACTCCTCCTCTCCAGGCTGGGAAGCTGGGAAGCTGGGAAGCCGGAAGGCTGGGAGTCGGCTGACACCTCCTTACGCGCCGACCCCTCCTCCCCGGGCGACCGCAGCACTGCTAAGACCAACAAAAGTATTGTCAGGCCCCGCCGTTGCTACGGAAACCCGCGGGTGGGGGGCTGGTGGAGAGCCGGGTGCGGCCGGAACCAGTCCCCCACCCGCCCCCGGCAACACGTTTGAAGGTAGTAGTAGTAGTCCCCGATCCTCTCCGTGTCCTCCGTGCTCTCCGTGGTTTCCCCTCTAGCTTCAGGCTGGGCTCGACCCTCCCGCGGGCTCGCCTGTCACCGGCCGCACGGTGAGGGTCAGGCCCTCCACGGCCACCACCTCCACCTCCGCCCCGGGTTCCACCGGGTCGGGGCACCGCGCGTTCCAGTACTCCCCGTGGACGAACACCCGGCCGGGCCGGTCGGGCCCCGGGGGCTCCACCACCCGGCCCCGCTCGCCCACCAGGCCCTCGCTGCCCCCCAGCCGCCGGGCCTTCTGGGCCGCCAGGCCCTTGCCCACGGCGAAGGCGAAAAACGCCACCGTCCCGGCCACGGCCGGCACGAGCACGGTCCAACTCACCCGGTAGTAGGCCTCGCTGGAGCGAAACAGCATGAGGCTCCCGAGCACCAGGCACACCACCCCGCCCACCGTGAGGAGCCCGAACGAGGTGATTTTGACCTCGAGAAGGAGGAGCACGAGGCCCAACAGGATCAGGAGCACCCCGCCGTAGTGGAACGGGAGGGTCTGGAGCCCCACGAACGCCAGGATGAGGCACAGCCCGCCGAGCACCCCGGGGAAGATGGCGCCCGGGTTCGAGAGTTCGAAGAAAAGCCCGTAGAACCCAAGAAGCAGAAGGAGATACGCCACATTCGGGTCCGAGAGCACCCGCAGGGCCCGGTGGCGGAGCCCCATCGGCACCGGCCGCACCCGGGCCCCCTCGAGGTGGAGCTCGATCTCGGCCGTGCCGAAGGGGACCTTGCGGCCCTCCAACTTCGTGAGGAGCTCCTCGGGCGAGGCGGCCAGGAGATCCACCACCCCCTGTTCCAGGGCCTCCTCCGCCGCGAGGCTTCGGCTCTCGCGCACGGCCTCCTCGAACCAGGCCGAATCGCGCCCCCGCTGCCGCGCCAGGGAGCGCAGGTACGCGGCCGCGTCCTCCTCGGCCTTCCGGGCCAGGGTGTCGTCTCCCCCCCCGCCCCCCAGAGCCACCGGATGGGCGGCCCCCAGGTTCGTGCCCGGCGCCATGGCGGCCACGTGGGCGGCCGCCACCACGAAGAGGCCGGCGCTCGCGGCCCGGGCCCCCGAGGGGCCGACCCAGGCCACCACCGGCACGGGGCTTCGGAGCACGGCCCGCACGATGCGACGCATGGAGGCGTCGAGCCCGCCCGGGGTGTCGATCCGCAGGATCACCGCCGGGGTGGCCACCGGGTCCACCTCGGCCAGGGCCTCCTCCACGTACTCGGCCGCCACCGGGCCGATCGGCCCCTCGATCTCCAAAAGGGGCACCACGGCGGCCCGGGCCGGCCCGGCGGCGAGCAAGATCAGAATCCAGAGGGACAGGAAACGGCGGGCGGGTCGCATGGCGCTCAAAATAGCACAGACTTCCCCCCAAGCCAGCCCCGCCCAGCCCCTTTCCGGAGGCGCTTTGCCGCCTTGACACCCCCCGGCGTTGCCGATACATTCGCGGGCCTTGTGGGATCGCTGAAAACCGTTGGGGTTACGTGGGGAAAGGAGGCGCACATGGCGGGCCAGGGAGACAGCCTGATCCGGAAGACCCAGAAGGGCCTTTCGGTGCTGGCGTTCGAGACCACCAAGCAGAGCCGGATTTTGAAGAAGCGGATGCGGATCGCGGCGCTCCAGAAGGAGATCAAGGCCGATCTCCGGGACCTGGGCAACCTGGTCTACAACGCCGTGGTGAACGGCCAGACCGGTATCCTCGAGGAGGAAGAGGTGAAGCTCCTCGTGGAGAGCATCCGGAAGAACCGCGAGGAGATCGAGCACCTGCGAGACGCCATCGCGCGGCTGAGCCGGGCCAAGAAGCACTTCCCAGAGGAAGAAGCGGAGGCCTTCGGGGCCGCCGAGGAGGCGCCGGCGCCCCAACCGGACGAACCGGCGCTCGCCGAGGTGGAACCCGAACCGACCCCCCCGGTGGAGGAGACGCCCGTGGAGGAGGCCCGGGACCTCGAGGAGGCGGTTCTGGAACCCGAGGCCGAGCCGAAGCCCAAGAAGGAGGAGCCCGGGGTCCCCCCCCCGCCGGGCACCGACCCGGGCCACCCCGGGCCGGAAGCCGAAGGGGAGAAGTCCGAGAAATCGTAAAGGGACGAAAACGCTCCGGAATCGAGGCGGCCTTCGGGCCGCCTCTTTTTTTCGGCGAAAATCCACCGTTGACCCCAACATCTTGTTGGGCTACACACCGCATCCACTAGATATTGATCTTCTTCCCCGAGAAAGGAGGACCCGATGCCCCACTCGGCCGCCCGCGTGATCCCCCTGGAGATCGAACCCGCCTTTTCGCCGAACGCCCTCGTGGTGCTGGAGAAGCGCTATCTCAAGAAGGGCCCCGACGGGAAACCCGCCGAGACCCCCAAGGAAATGCTCTGGCGGGTGGCCCGGGCGGTGGCCGAGGCCGACCGGTTCCACGACCCCGAGGCCGACGTGGAGCAGACGGCCGTGGCCTTCTACCAGGCCATGGCCCGGCTCGAGTTCCTGCCCAACTCCCCCACCCTCATGAACGCCGGCCGGGAGCTGGGGCAGCTCTCGGCCTGCTTCGTGCTGCCCGTGGAGGACTCCATGGACAGCATCTTCGAGGCCGTGAAGAACACGGCCCTGATCCACAAGTCGGGCGGCGGCACGGGGTTTAGCTTCTCGCGCATCCGGCCCAAGAACGACATCGTACGCTCCACGAGCGGGGTGTCCTCGGGTCCCATCAGCTTCATGAAGGTGTTCGACACCGCGACCGAGATGATCAAACAGGGGGGCACCCGCCGGGGCGCCAACATGGGGATCCTGCGGGTGGACCACCCCGACATCCTGGAGTTCATCACGGTCAAATCAAACCCGGACGTCTTGACCAACTTCAACCTCTCGGTGGCCGTCACCGAGGCGTTCATGGAGGCCGTGCGGGCCGACGGGGAGTACGACCTCGTGAACCCCCGAAACGGGGAGGTGGCGGGCCGGCTCCGGGCGCGGCAGGTGTTCGACACCATCGTGGAGGAGGCCTGGAAATCCGGGGAGCCGGGCATCGTGTTCATCGACCGGATCAACCGCGACAACCCCACCCCCCACGTGGGGGCCATCGAGTCCACGAACCCCTGCGGGGAACAGCCGCTTCTCCCCTACGAGTCGTGCAACCTGGGCAGCGTGAACCTGGCCCGCATGGCCCGGGACGGCGAGGTGGACTGGGAGAAGCTCGAGGAGACCGTCCGGCTCGCCGTGCACTTCCTCGACAACGTGGTGGACGTGAACCGCTACCCGCTGCCCGAGATCGAACGGATGACCCGGGCGAACCGCAAGATCGGCCTGGGGGTCATGGGGTGGGCCGACCTCCTCTACCAACTCGGCATCCGGTACGGCTCGGCCGAGTCGGTGGACCTCGCCCGCAAGGTCATGGGGTTCGTGGACCGGGTGGCCCGGGAGGCGAGCGAGGACCTGGCCGAGGAGCGCGGGGCGTTTCCGAACTTCCGGGGCTCCATCTACGACCGGCCGGGCGCCCGCCCCGTCCGGAACGCCACCCGCACCACCATCGCCCCCACGGGCACCATCTCGATCCTCGCCGGGTGCTCCTCGGGGATCGAGCCCGTGTTCTCGCTGGCCTACGTGCGGCGGGTGCTGGACGGGGAGGAACTCGTGGAGGTGAACCCCGTGTTCGCCCGGGCGGCCCGGGAGCGGGGGTTCGACTCCCCCGAGGTCATGCGCCGCATCGCCGAAGGGGCCTCCTTGGCGGAGGTGCCCCAGGTGCCGGCCGACGTGCGGGAGGTGTTCGTCACGGCCCACGACATCGATCCCAAGGCCCACCTGGAGATGCAGGCCGCGTTCCAGGAGCACACCAACAACGCGGTGTCGAAAACCGTGAACTTCCCCCGGTCGGCCACCAGAGAGGACGTGGCCCGGGCCTTCTGGCTGGCCTACGAGCTGGGGTGCAAGGGGCTCACGATCTACCGGGACGGCAGCCGCCAGAGCCAGGTGCTGGTGAAGCCTTCGACCGAGACGAAGAAGACCCCGCCCGAGCCCGCGCCGCGCAAGCGGGAGCGGCCCCTCGTGCTCACCGGCAAGACGTACCAGATGCAGACCGGGTGCGGCCCCCTCTACGTCACCATCAACGAGGACGAGCAGGGGCTCTTCGAGGTGTTCACCACCATGGGCAAGGCCGGGGGCTGCGCCGCGAGCCAGTGCGAGGCCATCGGTCGGCTCGTGTCCCTCGCCTGGCGCTCGGGCGTGAAGCCCGAGCCGGTGGTGCGCCAACTCCGGGGCATCTCGTGCCACAAGCCGGCCGGGTTCGGGCCGAACCGGGTGCTCTCCTGCGCCGACGCCCTGGCGATCGCGGTGCAGCGCCACCTCGAGCCCGAGCGGGAGATCGAAAAGCACGTGGACGTGGGCGGCGCCTGCCCCGAGTGCGGCGACGCCCTGGAGCACGAGGAGGGCTGCGTGCTGTGCCGTAGCTGCGGCTACTCGGAGTGCGGGTAGGGGGCCGGGCCTTTGGCCCCGCTGGGAGGCTCGAAGGCTAGGACGCTGGGAGGCCCAAATCCTTTGTGATTCCAGCGTCAAGGGCTGCCGCATCGGGGGCCAGAATTCAGAGGACAGATGTCAGCCCCCCCTGTCCTCTGTCTTCTGTCCTCTGGCACCTGACAAGGGCCCATCGCCCCCGTTTTGGGGGCAAAATACCGCACTCACGCACGGCCGGGCGCCCACGCGCGCCTTTATTGGGCAGGGTTAATAGTACTGTCTTGCGTAGCGGGGCCCCGAAGGGGCGCTGGGGAGCTTCCAGGCCACTTCGGTCGGCGGTCCACGGTCCACAGTAGCCGGTAGGCCGGAGCGGACATCACCCCGACGAACTCCCCTCTGCCCGGGTTTCCCGACGCGGTCCCCTGGACTAGAATGGGGGCCGCGTCGTTTTTCGGGGAGGAGGCCCCATGAAACAAGGTGAAACCGGCGAGGGGAAGGACGTCTCCCACCGGGGCTCGTGGTTTCGGCTGCCGGGGAAGACCCGGTGGCACAGCGAGGCCCACCGGGAGTACGGGGTGCTCTGGTCGCTGTGCGGGGTGCGCACCATCGCCCTCCAGGCCGAGACGAAAGAGGAGCTGGGCCCCGAAGACCAGGCCTGCGTGCGCTGCGCCGGGATGAGGGACTGACCGTGGAAGACCGCCGCATCCCGGTGGAGGAGCTCATCGACTTCCCCACCCGGTTCTCGTTCAAGGCCATCGGCCACCACACCCGGGAGTTCGCGCCGGCCGCGTTCCGGGTCGTGCGGGAGATCCTCGGCGACGACCGGGGCGTGGAGCTTCGCACCCGCCTGAGCCGCCAGGCGGCCTACATCTCGGCCACCGTGACCGCCCGGGTGGACTCGGCCGAGGAACTCCGGACCGTGTACGCCGCCCTGTGGAAGCTCGAGGGGGTGATCACGGTGTTGTGACGGCTCGGCTGCCGGGCGGCCAGGCGGCTCGTGGTTCGGCCGGTTCCGGCGCCGAGCGTGCTCGTGGGGAGAGTTTGCCGATGCATCTACGCCCGTTGTTCCTGGCCCTGGCCCTTCTCTCGGCCGCCTGCCGACCGGCCGCCCCGGTTCGCCCAGCGGACCCGGCAGCCGAGGGGCCCCATCTTCGAAACGTCCGGCAGCTCACCTTCGACGGCGACAACGGCGAGGCCTACTTCTCCTGGGACGGCACCCGACTCATCTGGCAGTCGAACCGGGGCGGGTACGCCTGCGACAAGATCTGGGTGATGAACGCCGACGGCACCGGCAAACGCAGGGTGAGCCCGGACCACGGGGCCCACACCTGCTCCTTCTTCTTTCCGGGCGACCAGAAGATCGTGTACGCCTCCACGGCCCACCTGCCGGGCGACTGCCCGCCCCGCCCGGACCCGCCCCCGGGCCGGCGGTACGTGTGGCCGCTCTTCCCCTACGACATCTTCGTGGCCGACGCCGACGGCTCGAACCCGGTGCGGATCACCGACAACCCGGCCTACGACGCCGAACCCATCGTGTCGCCCGACGGCCGGCGGATCGTGTTCGGCTCGAAGCGCGGGGGCGACTTCGACATCTACGTCATGGACGCCGACGGCTCCAACGTCCGCCGCCTCACCCACACCGTGGGCTACGACGGGGGGCCCTGGTGGTCGCCCGACGGCACGAAGATCGTGTGGCGGGCGTGGCACCCCCAGACCCCGGAGGAGCACGCCCTCTGGAAGGAATGCATGGAAAACGACTACATCGTGCCCGTGCCCCTCGACCTCTGGGTCATGGACGCGGACGGCTCGAACCAGCGGCGGATCCTCGCGAACGGCGCCACCAACTGGGCCCCGTCGTGGCACCCCGACGGCCGGCGGATCGTGTTCTCGAGCAACATGGACGACTGGCGAGCCGACGTCGGCCGGTACGGCCACAACTTCGAGCTCTACCTCGTGAACCTGGACGGCACGGGGCTCGAGCGGATCACCTTCAACGACGTGTTCGACGGGTTCCCCATGTTCCGGCCCGACGGGAAGCAGCTCGTCTGGGCCTCGAACCGGAACCCGGAGAAGCCCCGGGCCACCGACATCTTCGTGGCCGACTGGGTGGAGTGATTCCGGCGTGGGCCGCGACCTTGGCCTGCGGTGCCCGGTGACCGGCCGGGGGCCGCACACAGGAACCCGCCGGCTCCCCCTCCCCCTGCCCCCCTCCCCCGGGGGGAGGGGGGACCGTTTCGCAACGACAAGGAGCCGGGCGCCGTCTAGCTCCCTCTCCCCCCTGGGGGGGAGAGGGCCGGGGTGAGGGGGG